>JACIYQ010000137.1 GCA_014359855.1 Parvibaculum sp. | reverse complement strand
TGGTGTTCCTTCACCCAGTTGATCATGCCGGAGGTCGAGCCGGAGAAATCCGCTTCCTCGACGACTTCGGGCGGGCATTCGGGATGCGCGATGATCACGATGTTCGGATCGTCCTTGCGATACTGGCGAAGTTCCTCTGCCGTAAAGCGCTCATGCACTTCGCAATGGCCCTTCCAGGTGAGGATTTTCACGCTTGTCTGCTTCGCGATGTTCTTCGCGAGGAATTCATCCGGGATGCAGAGCACGCGGTCCGTGCCGAAGCTCTCGACGACCTGAAGCGCGTTGGAAGACGTGCAGCAGATATCGCTTTCCGCTTTCACTTCGGCCGACGTGTTCACGTAAGTGACGACCGGCACACCGGGAAACTTTTCGCGCAGCAGGCGCACATCGGCGCCCGTGATCGAATCGGCAAGCGAGCAGCCCGCCTTCACGTCCGGAATGAGAACGGTCTTTTCCGGGTTCAGCAGCTTCGAGGTCTCGGCCATGAAGTGCACGCCGCACTGGACGATCACATCCGCATCCACCTTCGCCGCTTCCTTGGCGAGCTGCAGGCTGTCGCCCGCGATGTCGCTCACGCAGTGGAAGATTTCCGGCGTCTGGTAGTTATGCGCGAGCACGACCGCGCCGCGCTCCTTCTTCAGCGTGTTGATCGCGTGGATATAGGGCGCAAAGAAGGGCCACTCGATGGAAGGGATGACGTGTTTCACCTTCTCGTAGAGCGGCGCCATTTCCCTGGCGAGCCCGGGCGTATATTCGAGCTCGGGCATCTCCAGCGGCTTGAACGCGCGCGCCGCGGGCTTGAGCGCGCCCGTCTTCTGCTGCATTTCACCTGCGAGGGCCATGGCGGCCTCCCTGAGCTGCGCTCCTATATGCTCAAACTGAGTATAAAGGGGCTGTCAAAAACGCCGACACCCATCTTCATGTCGCCAGAGGACCGGGAAGGGGGGCCGGGCTCAACTTCGAGGCTTATGCTACGACTGAGCATTAACCCCGTCAATGCCAATTATAAGGGGGGCGTAACGGCGGATTTCAAGAAGCGGGAAGAAAGAGGCTTGGAGTCAAACGCGACTCTGGCGAAACCGGCGGACTTCGCGTTCGATCGCCTCAAAGGGGATACCCGTCACCCCGAACCGTTCATAGATGGAGGTCACAAGCGGAAAAACGAGATGGGCGAGCCGATCCTCGATAGAGGTCGCAGGAGTGATCGTTTCGACGACACATTCGTCGCTTCGCGCCGGTTGCCGATCAATAACCGGATCCCACTGAGGGTTGGCCCAACTTCTCAGAATACGGCCTGTTAAGCCTGTATACATCGCGCGCAGCTTGACAGTGATCTCGTCTCCCTCGGACCTGCGCATAAGCAAGGCCATGCGGTTTGCATGCAAAAGCGCCTCGCTCAGGCGCCATATGACGAGCGTCGTATCGAATATCGTGCGCGGTGGAAATGTTTCGACGGAGTCTTCTTGATATCCTCTCATTAGGAACATCCGGCCTTCCGGTGCGGCTCTCCAAAAATCGCAATGAGCTGGATCGTCGAACATTCTTTCTTTGTCGATCTCGTTGGGTGCGTGCCAGCATTCGAGTGTGCCATCGATTTCTCGTGGCGTAATTTCCGGGCGAGTCGGAATCCAGAACATGGCCCATCCGGTGTGTCTCACCTTGGCCTTGGCAAGAAATTCTTCCAATTCGGTAAGGCTGACATCTCTAAGATCGCCCACGAGTTCGTAGTCAATGCGATACCAGCCATCGGCAAACCGGCCCGGAGAATCTTCCGACAGCTTCGCGGTGAGCCTACGCCATCGCGCAAAGGCTTCTTTCACGAAGTTTGCCTGCACGCCGCTCCGATCTGTCTCGCGGACGAGACCGACCACCCGCAAAATGTCGAAGGCTTTGCCAAGTGTCAGTGTTTCCTCTCCACGCTCAAATGAAATCATGGTTGGAATACTTACCCCGGCGAGCGCCGCGTGTTCTTTCTGCGTCAGCTTTTCGGCTTTGCGCCGGCGTTTCGCCTCATCGACCAGCGCCTGCCAGTCAAGAGGAATTATTCCGCCAGAATTCTCAGGCATGCTCCGCTCACGATCTCGTTGAAACGTGTGACAAATCCATCCGGCGGTTCAGCGGCGGGTGGCTCAATGGTTGAAGTTGCCTTTTTTACCCGCCGCTTCAACTGTTCAAATGTCTGCCCGATGGCCCGGGCAGGTAGGCCTATGTCCCGACCGAACGATTCTAGGAAGGGGCGCGTAACGCTCTCGAACGGAATCGGTCTGCCGCCGATGGGAAGGGCTAGATTTTGATCGTAGCCGTCATAAATGACCGTATTCACAACATCATAGAGCGGTGAAAGTCGCAGCCCTGTGTCCGTCTCCAGCAAGGAGAAGTTTTTCAGGTGACCATCGCAGTTGCCAATGAGCGAAAATACGATCAGCCGACGGAAGAATTTAGCGATGTCGATCTCTGGGCGCGACGAGTGCTCCGAAATAGCATGAGCGACTTCCTCGTAGCTGGATCTGTATTTCCCGCTGTAATCCTGCTCGCGTGGCTTGCAAAGAATTTGCGCGAAGTCCTCCAGCCGCAGTTTTTTACCGCCTTGCGTTCGATCGAACCTCGTAACGACGAGTGCCTGTTCATTTATCCCGGAGACGTGCGCCAGCTTGAACTCGGTGACTTCGCCCTCGCCGAGTACGGCGGCGCACCAGCGAAGGGTGAGGAATTCATTGCGCACGAGAGTGGAGAGATTTTCTGAATTGAATTTGGCTATGTAGGGCGCCGGACCTTCGGAGCCGGCCGGACTAAAACCATTGCCGTCTTTAACGGCCAGACATTTTTTCTGTACGCCAGAGACAGTACGCGCCGGATTTACGCTCTCCTTGTTCACGGGAGCGGACGGTGGATTGCCGCCGTCGTTTATGATGCTGACAGCGCCGATGCAGTCCGCCCCGTATCTCAGCAGCAGTCCGAAATCGTCTTGCTCGTGGATATCTGCTGTCCTGGCCTGTTTTTCACGAAGCCAGCCCTCGGGTGCCAGGTGCTGGAAGAAGGGGTGCAGCCCCTGCGGCCACTCGTGTTCACGCCGCGCGACCGGCAGGCAACAGGCGATAGGTGCGGTGCGGTCTTGCGCATAGACAAAACGGGATCCGCCACTGACGGTCTCGGTCAATGTGCCGGCAAGGGTGTCTTTGAACAGGATTTCAGCGACACGTACCATGTTATTAATCTATAGATTACTTTTTGTTGGGTATCTATTACAAATCACTAATTTAGAAAAAATATCTTATTGTATTTTCAGTGTCAAGAAAAAGAAATTTATGTATGATTTTTATCATTTATCGTGATTTTACTAAGTTATGGCTTATTAATAATTTATTAATTTCATGTTTTTTATAAAAAAGAAGTTATGATTTAACATCAACTATTCGCGCGGCTGCGCGAGGGGGCGAGCTTGAGCCCGGGGGCCGGGCGCTCGTTCAGCACCTCGCGGCGGAAGCGGAACTGCTCGGCGGGCCGCCCGCCGGTGCGCGTCGACATGCGGCCTGTGCGTTCCACGAGGCCCGCATTCTCGACGAGGCGGCGGAAATTCTGCTTGTGCACATGGAGCCCGAGCAGCGCCTCCACCGTCTTTTGCAATTCGTAGAGCGTGAAGGCCGTCGGCATCAGCTCGAAGGCGACCGGGCGGTATTTGATCTTGGCGCGCAGCCGGCTCATGGCCGTGGCCAGAATGCGGCGATGGTCGAACTGCATTGGCCGGCCGAGCTGCGGCGTCTTGCCCTTGAAGAGATGCTGCGCGTTGGGGCGCCCGTCGCGCGCCGCTTCCAGCAGCAGGCCCGCGCTGTAGAGAAGCTCGTAGCGCTCCAGCGCCTTCTCGTCGTCCCATTGAACGCCGTCCACGCCGAAGCAGAGCCGCATCCGGTCGCGCCGCTTGCCGCGCGCAAGTTCCTGCGGTGAGGCTTCCGACTGCTTCGCCACCCATTCGCGGAGCAGCGGCACGATCACCTGATCGATGATCGGCGGCTTGCCGTCGCGCCAGTCTTCCCACGGGAAATGCTGGTACCAGTCGCGCCAGGCCGCACCTTTCGTCGCTTCGTCGCGGCTGCGCGTCAGTGCGAGATAGCCGACCGAGACGACATGTTCGCCCGGCGTCTCGATTTCGAGCGCGTGCCGCCCGCGATCGCCGAACGTGTAGAGCTGTTCGACATAGCCGAGTTCGAGTTGCGTCTGTTCCTGCACCCAGGAGCGCAAGCCGATTTCGAGCGTGCGGTGCTCCATCGGATTGAATGGGCCGAAGGGCAGCGCATCCCAGCCGCCCGTGCCGTCCGCTTCGTCATGCGGCACGACGAGGATTTTCGGCTCGTAGTCCAGAACGGTGACGATGGCGGCATTGAGCCCGATGACGACGGCCTTGTCGGCGCGCATCGCCGCTTCGGCGGCGGACTGGACGGAGGGCTTGGACGCAACCTCGGCCATCGCGCTTCAATCCCGGCTGGTGCGAAGAGCGGCGGGACGAAGAGGGATGGAGAAGAGTTCGCCCTCCCAGCAGGCGCGTCCGGGCCCCAGCGCCTCGACCGCCGCCGACATGCGCCCCTCGCGCTTCAGCAGGCTGTCGGCATGGCGTACCATCAGCCGGTTGGGATGTGCATGCGAACCGCAGGCGCGCACGAGACGGGCAAGCTCGTCCTCCGGGTGCCCCTCATTGAGCGCGCAGAGCGCGATGAAGGCGGCTGCCGTCGACCGGCTGATCCCCGCCCAGCAATGAACGAGCAGCGGGCTCTTCCGGTCCCAGGCCTGCACGAAAGCGATGAGTTCGGCCACATGCTCGACGCCGGGCGGCACGAGATCGTCGATTTCCTCGGCAATGTCGTTCACGCCGAGCCGCAGATGCTGTGTGGGCAGGATGCCCTGCGGCGTGTCGATCATCGTGCCGGGATCGAGCAGGCTCACGAGATGCGAGGGCCTCACTTCCCTGATCGCATCCGGAACCGCACTGAGGGGGCTTACGTAAATCATCATTCGCTCTGACGGGATATCGAATCGGACGGCACAAAAAAGGACGCGGATATTCGGAATCGACTATACGATTCCAATAACACAGATTTGTGCAAAGTCGGGCGGAAATCCAGAGGAAACCGTCACTTACCGGCGCCGCGCCCCTCGGTCAGTTCCTCGAAATGCGCCAGAAACCGCGCCTGAGCCTTCTTCATCGGCAGGGGTTCGATGCGGATCGGACGCCCCCTCAAACGCTACTAGCCCGGCCCCAGGCCCGCGACGCACGGGGGAGTCAGGTATCGTGTCCCCGCAATTGGTAACGGAATTGCCTGTAATTGGTGTCGGGCTCGATTCTCCACGGCTCACTTCGGGGTGTGCACAGCGAACCCATTTTGTATGTAGCCGTGCTCGTCACCGCTAAACATTTCGTCGTCGTCCGCCACGGCCATGTCGCCCAAGGTTGGGGAGTGTCCGTCGTAATAAGACCCGACGAAACACTCGCCGCTGCACGCGAATGTTTTCGTTTCGCCCGGCGCTAGCCAAAAATCGAACGCGGATCCCCAATCGTCGCCGTGGCTCGGCCCGCAATTTTCATCGCAAACCAGGATTTGTACGCTGTTGCCGTCCAGATTTGTAAGGGTGACAGCGCCCGCCGCCGACGCAAACGCGAACATCGCCAATGTTGTAACAACCGGCAGTTTCTGTCGCATGATTGGTTTCTCCCCCAAGAGACCAGAGAAAAGCTAACAGACTCCGGACCGAAAGGAAACGCGAGCAATCACGGGGCTAATCATGGGGACAGAGTACCTGATTGCACACGTCACGCGCCCGCCAGTTCCTCGAAACGCGCCAGAAACCGCGCCTGCGCCTTCTTCGTCGGCAGGGGTTCGATCCGCATCGGGGTGAGCCCTCTTGGCCGCCCGAAGAGCCGCGCCGCCTCTTCATCCGAAAAACCGGCGATCTGCGTCGCCTCGAAAAAGGCCGACGCATGGTCCGCCCGCTTGATCTGCTCCTCGACCGATTGCGGCAGTTCGGAGGGCAGCCCGAAGCGCACATGGATCGCCGCCGCCAGCCGGTGCTCGAAGGCCTTGTAGTCGATGCCGAGCGCGGCCTTGAACGGGCTGATCATGTCGCCAATCACATATTCGGGCGCATCGTGCAGCAGTGCCGCAAGCCTCCACTTCGCGGGCCAGCCGGGCCGGAAGCGCGTGCAGATGTCGTCTACCAGCACGCAATGCTCGGCCACCGTGAAGGCATGGTCGCCCTTCGTCTGCCCGTTCCAGCGGGCAACGCGCGCAAGCCCGTGCGCGATATCGTCGATTTCCACATCGAGCGGCGAAGGGTCGAGCAGGTCGAGCCGTCGCCCGCTCAGCATGCGCTGCCAGGCGCGCGGCGGCGCGGCGGCTTTTTTCCTCGACTGCTTCTGCTTCGGCTGTGTCATGGGAGGCGAAACTTAAGGGCCTTCCGCCCGTCTGTCGATTGCGGGAGGACAAAATGCCTGTGCGGAACTGTCCGATTGCGGTCAAACCCCGGCTTTGTCCATGATCGCTATGAGGCTAAGCTCGCCCTTCGCCCGGTCCGGGCGAGAGGCATACGACCAGATAAGGCAA
The DNA here is from genome assembly GCA_014359855.1 of Parvibaculum sp. Classification (GTDB taxonomy): domain Bacteria; phylum Pseudomonadota; class Alphaproteobacteria; order Parvibaculales; family Parvibaculaceae; genus Parvibaculum. Next base: position 6,889 of record JACIYQ010000137.1, on the reverse strand, counting down.
AACAAACGATATGGCGGTCGAACCGGTCCCCTCCGAACTCCTTTATCGCGCCTGCGATGTGAGCCAGTTCGAATTTGGCACCACTGCGGAACTGGACGACCATACCGGCCTTGTCGGACAGGAGCGCGTTCTCGATGCGCTGCGTTTCGGCACCGGCATCCGCCGCCAGGGCTACAACATCTTCGTGCTCGGGCCGGACGGCGCGGGCAAGCACGAGGCGGTGCTGCGCTTTCTTGCCAGCGCCGCGATGAAGGAGCGCGCGCCCTCCGACTGGGTCTATGTCAATAATTTCACGACGCCGCACAAGCCGGTTGCGCTTGAACTCGGCGCGGGCACGGGCCGCCTTCTCAAGGAGGGCATGGACCGTCTCGTCGAAGACCTGAAGGTCACGATCCCTTCGATCCTCGAAAGCGAGGAATATCAGAACCGCCGCCAGTCCATCGACGAGGAATACCAGGAGCGCCAGGAACAGGCCTTCGAGGAACTTCGGGGCAAGGCCGAGGCGCAGGACATCGCGCTTCTTCGCACGCCCGCCGGCTTCGCGCTTGCGCCCGTGCATGACGGCAATGTCGTGAAACCCGACGAGTTCAACAAGCTCCCCGAGGAGGACCGCAAGCGCATCGAGGCGACGATCCAGTCGCTGCAGAAGGAACTCGCCGAAACCATCGAGCGCATTCCGGGCTGGGAAAAGGAACATTTCCAGCGTGTCCGCGACCTGAACCGCGAAGTAGCCGATCGCGCCGTTGCGCAGTCCATTCGTGAACTGCGCGCGCATTTCGAGGGCCTCCCGGCGGTCAGGAAGTGGTTCGACGACGTGACCGCCGACCTCATCGCCAACATCGGCATGTTCGCGAGCGGCGGTGGCGAAGGCGAAAACGAGCAGCAGCGCGTTCTCTCCGCCATGCAGGCGATGATGCAGGGCCGCGGCGCCGGCGTCGCGCAAAGCGATCCCTTTCGCCGCTACGAGGTGAATGTCGCCGTCGACAACAGCGCCGAGGCGCGCAAGGGCGGCGCCGCCACGTCGCGGGCGCAGGATGTCGCCGATGCGGGCGGCTATATCGGCGGCGGCGCTCCGATCCTCTACGAGGATCATCCAACCATGGCGAACCTGCTTGGCCGCGTGGAGCACATGCCGCAGATGGGCGCGCTCGTCACCGACTTCATGCTCATCAAGCCGGGCTCTCTCCACCGCGCGAATGGCGGCTATCTTCTCATCGACGCGCTGAAGCTGCTGCGCGAACCGCTCGCCTGGGACGCGTTGAAGCGCGCCATCCGCCGCCGCAAGCTCGTCATCGAAAGCCCGGGCGAATATCTGAGCCTCGTAAGCACGGTTTCCCTCGAGCCCGATCCCATCCCGCTCAACGTGAAGGTCATCCTGCTTGGCGACCGCTACCTCTATTATGTGCTGAGCAATCTCGATCCGGACTTCGGCGAACTCTTCAAGGTCGCCGCCGACTTCGAGGACGAGATCGACCGCGAAGCGGAGAACGATCTCTTCTATGCGCGCCTGCTCGCGAGCACCTGCCGCGACGAGGGCCTGCTGCCGCTCGACCGCTCCGGCGTCGGCCGTATCATCGAGCGCTCCTCGCGTCAGGCGGAGGATGCGGAAAAACTGTCGATGGTCATGCGTCCCATCGTCGACCTCATGTGCGAGGCAGACCACATCGCGCGCAGCGCGGGCGCGACGGAAATCACCGCAGGTCATGTGGACGAGGCAGTCGAGGCGCAGATCGGCCGCGCCGACCGCCTGCGCGAACGCAGTCTCGAAATGATCACGCGCGACATTGTGATGATCGACACCGAGGGCGAGCGCATCGGTCAGGTGAACGGCCTCTCCGTTCTTTCGATGGGCAGCATCACCTTCGGGCGTCCGAGCCGCATCACCGCGCGCGTGCGCATGGGCCTCGGCAGCGCCCGCGTCATCGACATCGAGCGCGAGGTGGCGCTGGGCGGTCCGATTCACACCAAGGGTGTGCTCATCCTGTCGGGTTACATCTCAGGCCAGTTCCTGCCGGAGATACCGCTTTCCATGAGCGCGAGCGTCGTCTTCGAGCAGTCCTATGGCGTCGTCGATGGCGACAGCGCCTCCTCGGCGGAACTTTACGCGCTGATTTCCGCGCTCGCCGAAGCGCCGATCGCGCAAGGCCTCGCGGTCACGGGCTCCGTCAACCAACTCGGCGAAGTGCAGGCGATCGGCGGCGTCAACGACAAGATCGAGGGCTTTTTCGACATCTGCATGCGGCGCGGTCTCACGGGCGATCAGGGCGTCCTCATTCCCGCCTCGAATGTGAAGCATCTGATGTTGCGTCAGGACGTCGTCGATGCGGTGGAACGCGGCGTGTTCGCGATCTATCCTGTCGAGCATGTGGAAGAAGGCGTCGAGCTTCTCATGGGCGCGCCAGCGGGCGTGCGAGGAGCGGATGGCCATTTCCCGGCGGGCTCGATCTTTGCCCGCGCGGAAGAGCGCCTTGCCGCCTTCGCGGACAATCAGCGCCGCTTCGCCCAGCGCTCGGACGACGGCAACAGCGTCAGGAAGGGCAGTTGATGGCAAGCCCGGACAGGAAACCGGAAGGCGGCGCCGCGGAGCGGCCGCGCGTCGTGATCGGCCTCGATACGTCTTTCGTCGCCCGCGAAGCGCTGTCGCTTGCCGCGCGTCTCGCAGCGTCCGTCGACGCGCGCCTCAAGGGTGTCTTCGTCGAGGACGACAATCTCATCGCACTGGCGAGCCTTCCCTTCGCGCGCGAGGTTTCTTTTTCGGGCGATGTCCGCGAACTCGATCCCGAGCGCATGCTCCGTGCCATGAAGGCGCAGGCCGAGAGTGCCAGGCGCATGCTCGCCCGCATCGCGGCGGAAGCGCATGTGGACTGGAGCTTCGATGTGCGCCGGGGCCGCCCGCTCGCGTCGCTTGCGGCAAGCGCCTCGCCGGAAGACACGCTGGTCATCAGGGCGCCGGGAGAGACCGCGCGCGAGGTGGGCCGCGCCGTTCGCGCCGCAACGCGCGAGACGCGGGCCGACGTGCTTCTCGTCTCGCGTGGCGCGGGCCTGCGTTCTTCGCTTCCGGTCCACGGCCCGGCGCCAAAACGTTCCACGCCCTCCCTTCAGCAGTTCCTGCCGGGGCGCTCCGTCGCCGTGGTGGACGAAGGGTCGAGCGCGGGTGAAACATGCAGCGCCTTCGCCGAAGCGCTGGCCGCGCGCTTTGGCGCCGCATTCATGCGTCTGCCGGCCCGAGGGCTTGGCCCGGCCGACATCGCTGCCGCCGCGCGGCAGTCGGGCGTCGGATTGCTTGTAGTCAATGCGGACTGGTTCGGCGACGACGACGATGCGGGACGATTGTCCGCTGCCGCGGGCTGCCCCGTTCTGCTGCTTGGCCGCGAGCGCGAGCCGAGGCTCGCGCCTGAAGAAAACAACCAAGGAGACTGATCATGTCCGTTCGTAAGATTCTCGTGCCTCTCGCCGGAAGGGCGGAGGATGACGAAGTGCTCGCGACGGCGCTCTCGGTTGCGCGCGGCTTCGGGGCGCAGCTTGTCGGTCTCTTCGTCCGGCCAGACCCCACGGAAGCGCTGCCCTATCTCGGCGATGGCGTGTCGGGCCAGGTGATCGAGGATCTGATGCAGGCGGCGCGCGAAGGCGCGGATCAGGCATCGGGCCACGTGAAGGCGGCACTCGAAAAGGTGGCGAAGGAGGCGGGCGTTGCCGTCGCGCAGAAGGGCGGCGAACCCGTGCTCCCGTCGGTCCGCTTTCTCGACGTCACAGGCCGCCGAGACGAGGTCGTCGCCACGCATAGCCGCCTCTCGGACCTCATCGTCTTCGGCGAGGGTACGACCGGCGTGGTCGGCGGCACCGCGCTCGAAGCGGCCATGATGAGCGCCGGGCGCCCCGTTCTCATTGCGCCGAAGAAAGCGTGGAATCCCGTCGGCGGCTCCGTCTGCATCGGCTGGGACGAGAGTGCGGAAGCCGCCCGCGCCGTCACGGCAGCAATCCCCTTCCTCGAAACGGCGAAGAAGGTGACGATCCTCTGTATCGGCGGCAAGGAGCTCGATCCCGCGCCCGGCTCGACGCTGGCGGATTATCTCGAACTCCACGGCATCGTCGCCGACGTGCATCTTGTCGACGCGGCGGGACGCGCCACGGGCGAAGTCTTGCTCGAACACGCCGAAAAGGCGAAGACGGACCTTCTCGTCATGGGCGGCTACAGCCACAGCCGTCTCATCGAATTCATCATTGGCGGCGCGACGCAGCATGTCCGCTCGCACGCCACGATCCCCGTGCTCATGGCACATTGAAAACCCGGCACATTGAAGAAACGGAAGATTGAATGACCCTCTACCACGTTCATATGACCCTTGCGCGCAACGAGGAACACCCCAACGGCTCACCCGCTCACGGCTACGATCTCGTGCTCCCCCTCGATGCGGAGATGAAACTCGATCCACAGGCCTGGAAGGCGCATTCGAAGGAATGCACCGTGCGCCGTTTCTGGGCGGGTGAGGGAGACCAGAAGGGTCTGATGCGCCATATCGGCCGCGGCTGGGCGATCGACTACGACTTGTCGACGCCTGAAGCCGACGAGCCCTTCTTCAAGCTCGACCGGCATGAGTTCAAGGCGGGCGAATATCTTTCGGTGCAGGAACAGGACGGCGAGATGCAGACATTCCGCATCGTCACCGTCGAGCCGCTGAAAAAGTAACGCGAAGGAGAAAGCGCGTCGTCAGGCGCGCTTTCTCACCAGCACATTGCCGACCGAGTAACCTGCGCCGAAGCTGCAGATGAGCCCGAGATCGCCTTCCTTCAGGTCTTCGTTGAACTGGCTGAAGGTGATGATGGAGCCCGCCGAACTCGTGTTCGCATATTCCTGCAGGATGTTCGGCTGTTCGTGCCGTTCCGGATCGCGCCCCAGCACCTTGCGGCCGATGAAATCGTTCATGCTCTTGTTGGCCTGATGCAGCCACATCCGCTTCAGGTCCTTCGGGTCGAGCCCTTCGTCCGCCAGGTGGTCGAGAATGAGCTGAGAGACCATCGGCACGACTTCCTTGAAGACCTTGCGGCCTTCCTGCACGAAGAGCTTGTCCTTCGCGCCGATGCCTTCGGGCGTCGCGCGATTGAGGAAGCCGAAATTGTTGCGGATGTTGTTGGAAAACTTCGTCTTCAACCGCGTGCCGAGAACTTCCCAGGCACCCTTCGCCGTGCAGGTTTCCGCGCGCTCCAGAACGATCGCGGTGCACACGTCGCCGAAGATGAAATGACTGTCGCGGTCGCGGAAGTTGAGGTGGCCGGAGCAGATTTCCGGATCGACGATCAGCACGCCACGGACCGAGCCCGAGCGCAGCATGTCGCAGGCGGTCTGGATGCCGAAAGTTGCGGATGAGCAGGCGACGTTCATGTCGAAGCCGAAACCCTCGATGCCGAGCAGGTCCTGCACTTCGACGGCAATGGCGGGGTAGGGCCGTTCGAGGTTCGAACAGGCGACGAGAACGGCGTCGATATCGGCGGGCGTCTTGTTCGCGCGCGCCATCGCTTTCTTCGCCGCGTCCACCGCCATCTCTGCGAGGATCGACGGCTCGTCGTTCGAGCGCTGCCGGAGCCTCGGCGCCATGATGTCGGGGTCCACGATCCCCGACTTGTTCATCACATAGCGCGACTCGATACCGGACGCCTTGACGATGAACTCGACGTTCGATTCCGCCAGCGCCTCCATCTCGCCGCGCTCGATCGCGGCGGCGTTCTCCTCATTGTGCTTGCGCGCATAAGTGTTGAAGGTATCGACGAGTTCCTCGTTACTGACGGAGTAGGGCGGCGTGAAAACGCCCGTCCCGCTAATGACGACTTTGGTCACTGTTCACCTGACTCTGAATTCTTGATGCCGGCGCGCTTTCCGTAACATTGAGCTTGGTTCTGCGGGATGCGCGATGCGGCTCCCCCTGGCCACACGACTAAAATAGAACAGCCGTCCTGGCGATGCTACTGCCGAAGGACGAAGGAAAAGGGAGGGGCTGGCGTTCGCCTTGCCGAGGGAAGGCGTCGAGAATTCAAGCTCTCCCCTGCGTAAACCTGCATTCGCGACCCTCTCGGAGGAGGGCGGTCCGGCGGTTCGAACCGTCTTCCTGCGGGGCATGGATGCCCGGTCCCGCCGCTTGAAAGACTGGAAGAAGGGCGCATGAATTTCGCGCTCCTCGAGTTCATTTTCGAGGAAGCCGATGTCGTCGTGCTGAGCCGCGCAGGCCACCGCCGCGCACGCATCCGCTTTTCGGCGGCTGCGGCGCAGGGGGAGTGGCTCGTTCCTTAAACGGCCGAAATCAGATCATCGACGCCGAGCGGCTTGAGCTGTTGCCTTGGCTGATTGTGCTGCTGTCGCCCGATTTGTTCTCGTCCTTACCGCCCGATGAAGCAAGGCGCGGCTTCTCCGAAGCGTCGTCTGCGGACTGGGCGCGGATCTCGCCGCTCACCTGACCGCCCTGTTCGACCTTCAGCTCGCCATAATGTACGGTGCCCGTCACGCGCCCCGACGAATTGATCGTCAGGCACTTCTTGACGGTCAGCGTGCCGTCGAACTTGCCGTTGATTTCCGCCGCATCGACGGTCGCTTCGCCGCGCACGTCGCCGGTTTCGGAAATCGTCAGCGTGCCGCTTTCGATGGTTGCCTGCACATCGCCTTCGATCACCAGCGAGTCGCACGACTGAATCTTGCCTTCGAGCTTGAGGCCGCGCCCGACATGGAGATTCGCGGCGGTCGGCGTCGAGGAGCTGGAGGTCGATTGAAGAGTGCGCACGGTGGGCTTCCTTGCTTGGTAGGATGGAGTGACCGAGCGCGTGGCGCCGCTGTCGGCGTCGCGCTCTTCGGGGTTGATGTCGGGCGGCGTCTGCTTGGGAGCGACGCTCGCCGATTGCGTGC
>JACIYQ010000136.1 GCA_014359855.1 Parvibaculum sp. | reverse complement strand
AAGGAGCTTCGGGCTTTGCCGGTAGCTGGCTGGTTGAGGCGGCGCCGCGACCCCGCCCCATAAAATTCTTCGCGTACCGCTCGAATTTTCTGACCCTCCCTCAAGGGGAGGGTGGGAGCGCTTATCGGCCTCTCAGTTCCTTCTCGAGCCTTTCCCACAGCGGTTTGCAATCGACGACGCTGCCTTCGCGCATGGCGCGGTCGGCGGCCATGACAGTGAGGCCGGCGACCATCGCGCCATCGGTCCCCGCGAAATACCAGCGGCGCTGAAGGATGCCTGCATGGGTGTTGGCGTGGAAGGACAGGCGCACGCCGTTCTCGTATTCGATGAGGGCGGTCTGGTTGTCCGCGACATCGGCATCGGAACGAAAGACGCTTTCACCCGCGTTCCAGCCCGCGCGCCAGAGTTCGTAAGGCACCTCGCCGCCGGCATGGCGGCATTCGGCAAGGGCTTCGTTCTCGGGCGTAAAGATGGAGCGGCCGCCGAAACTCGCGACCCGCCCGGCCCGAGGCGGCGTGTGACGGCGGCGAGATTGCGGATGACGGTCGCGATGCGCCGCCCGAGCCCCGCGACGGCGATGGAGAAAGTGCCGCTTGTCTTCATGATTGTGATTTCTAGCTGTTAGGATGTGTTGTTGCGAGGATGTTGTATTGCAGGAAGGCGGCAGCATACCCCTCAACCTCTCACAGGGGAGGTCGGGAACGATGGACCTGCAATCCAACTGCCTCCTTCGTCATCGCGAGGCCGCTGAAAGCGGCCGTGGCGATCCATAGAGCCGTCAACATTGTCGAAAGCGCCCTATGGATTGCTTCGTCGCTTCGCTCCTCGCAATGACGAACGAGAGAGTTATTCCCTGAAGCAGTGCCGGTTAGAATTTCCGGTAATCGTTGAAGTGTGAGATTCGGGCAGACACCCGGCGAAAGGAAGTGCAGGCAATGCGTATCGGAATCCTCACCGGCGGCGGCGACGTGCCGGGCCTCAATTCCTGCATCAAGGCGGTGACGCGGCGCGCCAACGAGCTCGGCTGGGAGGTGATCGGCTTTCGCCGCGGCTGGGCGGGACCGATGAGCTACAATCCCGACGATCCGGAAGGCAGCGAGCAGCACCTGATGCGGCTCGACGGCGAAGCCGTGCGGACCATCGACCGCATGGGCGGCACGGTGCTGCATACGACGCGGACCGACCCGCAATGGATGGTGGAAGAGAAGCTGCCGGATTTCCTGAAAGGGAAATTCAAGCTGTCGGACAAGGGCACGGTCGATACGACGCCGCACATCCTGCGCGTGTTCGAGCATCTCGGCATCGACGTGATGGTGACGATCGGCGGCGACGGCACGCTGACCTACGCCGCGCAGCTTCACCGCGAAGGCATGAAGGTGGTGTCGATCCCCAAGACGATGGACAACGACGTTTTCGGCACGGATTACTGCATCGGTTTCTCGACGGCGGTCTCGCGCTCGGTCGAATATATCAACGCGCTGCGGACCTCGACGGGGAGCCACGAGCGGATTGCCGTGGTGGAACTCTTCGGCCGCCATTCGGGCGAGACGGCGCTGCTGGCGAGCTATCTCGCCGATGCCGACCGCGCAATCATCGCCGAAGTGCCGTTCGACCCGGCGCGGCTCGCCGAACTCCTCGCCGCCGACCGTATGGAAAACCCGGCGCGCTACGCGATGGTGGTGGTGTCGGAAGGCGCAACGGTGGAAGGCGGCAAGGAAATGACCTACGGCCAGGCCGACGAATATGGACGCAAGCGTCTCGGCGGTATCGGTCATCTGCTTGGCGAGGAACTGACGAAGGCGACGGGCATCGACACGATCACGCAATCGCTCGCCTATCTGATGCGCGCGGGCGCCCCCGACGCGCTCGACCAGATGGTCGCGAAAGGTTTCGGCACGCTCGCCGTGCAGGAGATCGCGGAAGGGCGCACAGGCTTCATGACGGCGCTGCGCGACGGCAATTACGCGACCGTACCGGCGGATGTCTGCGCGAGCGGGCGCAAACGCGTCGATGTCGACGCCTTCTACGACGCGCAAGCTTACCGTCCGCGCATCGCCCGCGTGCTCGGCACGCCGATGTATTTGTATTGAGGGGTGGCTGTCTCTGGCCCAGCCAAATGCGTCATGGCCCGCTTCATGCGGGCCATCCACGTCTTGCCACGGATACCAGAAAGACGTGGATGACCCGGACAAGCCGGGTCATGACGAATTAGAGAAACGGAATGGAAACTTCCCCTACCGCTTCAACTGCATGGTCTGGCGGCCTTGTTCGTCGTCGCTGCCGATGACCTTGAAGCCGAAGCGTTGGTACAGAGAATGCGCATCGTTGGTGGACAGCATGATGCGCGTGACCGAGGCGAGCGCGGGATCGTTTACCATCGTCTCCACGAGCCACTTGCCAAGCGCGTTGCCGCGATGAACGGGCAGAATGTAGACATCGCTCATCCAGGCGAAGCGCGTGATATCCGTCACCATGCGCCCGAAGCCGGCCTGCTCGCCATCCGGCGAGTAGAGCCCATAGGCACGGGAATTCAGGATGCTCGTCCAGAGCGCCTCGGGCGAGACGTCGCGTGCCCAATAGGTGGCGCCGAGCATCTTGAGGATGGAATCCGTGTCCAGCCGGGACTTGTCGGTCGTTATCTCAAAGCCGTGGCGGCTCCATGAGGAGATTCCGGTATCACTCATACGCTCACTCGTTAACTTTCTTCTTGTTGTTGGTGCCCCCCGGGGCCTCTTTACTATTTGGCCCCCGCGCGTTGGGCATAGATCCAGGCTTCCTCCGCAAGCGGACGGACGTTCGCCGCCATCTGCTTCGCATGTTCACTGGATGCCGTACCGTCTCTCACCCGCCCCGCGATTCCCTGCAGGATACCGGCAAGACGGAAGAAATTATACGAAAAATAAAAATCGAGGTTTTCGATGCCGGAACGGTTCGTCCGTTCACAGTACATGGCGATGTACTCATCAAGGGTGGGGATGCCGAGCGACTTGAGGTCGGCCGTCTTGATCGAGCCGGTGCCGCCGCCCGTGCCCTGGCCGGGCATCACCCACTGCATGAGACTGTAGGTGAAGTCGCCGAGCGGATGGCCGAGCGTCGACAGCTCCCAGTCGAGGACGGCGATGACCTTCGGCTCGGCGGGATGGAGCACCGTGTTGTCGAGGCGGTAGTCGCCATGGACGATCGAGGTGGAGTCATCCTGCGGCACGTTTTCAGGCAGCCATTCCATGAGACGGTTCATCTCCGGAATGGTTTCCGCTTCGGAAGCGACATATTGCTTCGACCAGCGCGAAATCTGGCGCGCGAAATAGTTGCCGGGCTTGCCGAAATCGCCGAGGCCGATCTTCTCGTAATCGACCGTGTGGAGGCGGGCCATCGTCTCGTTGAGCGATGCGTAGATTTTCCAGCGCGTCTCCTTGTCCTGGGTGGGCATCAGCGGTTCCCAGAGCACGCGGCCTTCCACCATGTCCATGATGTAGAACATGGTGCCGATGACGCTATCGTCCTCACACAGACAATAAGTGCGCGGCACGGGAAAGCCGGTGGTGCCGAGCGCTGTGATGACCTTGTATTCACGGTCGACCGCATGGGCGGAGGGAAGGAGCTTTCCCGGCGGCTTGCGGCGGAGCACATATTTCCGCTTCGGCGTGACGAGCTGATAGGTGGGGTTCGACTGTCCGCCCTTGAACTGGCGGACGGTGAGCGGACCTTCGAAGCCTTCGACATGAGCGGCCATGTAGTCTTCGAGGCGCTTCTCGTCGAACTTGTGGCTGCCGGCCACGTCCTTCGTGCCGGAGAACTGCTCCTGGCGGCTTGCTTCCGTTTCGCTCATCTTCGTTTCACTCCCCGTATTGTTTATTCCGTAGTCTTTTGTTCCGCGCTTCGGCGATGTTCCCGCATCAACCAATTCCGTCATGGCCCGGCCCTCCTTTGGAATTTCTTGGCGGGCCATCCACGTCTTTCTTCAACGCAATGCAGCAAAGACGTGGATGACCCGCATAAAGCGGGTCATGACGACTGAGGGAAAGGTCTGAGAAAAGCCTTGCCCTCATTCCCTCACGCGCTCTGCTTTTCACGCTCGATGGCGCGGTAGCCGATGTCGCGGCGGCAGAAGCCTTCCGGCCAGTCGATCTTCGCGATGGCCTCATAGGCGCGCGCCTGCGCCTCGGCCGTCGTTGCGCCCGTGGCGGTGACGTTCAGCACGCGCCCGCCCGTCGCAAAGATGTGGCCGCCCTCGGCCTTCGTGCCGGCATGGAAAATCTGTACATGGTCGAGTGCGGCCGCGCCGGAGAGACCCTTGATTTCGGTGTTCTTGCGATAGTCGCCCGGATAACCGGCAGCGGCCATGACGACGGTGAGAGCGACCTCGTCCGTCCAGCGTATGTCGGCCTTGTCGAGCGTGCCGTCGTGGCAGGCCTTGAGCATCGGCACCACATCGGACGCGAGACGCATCATCAGCACCTGGGTTTCGGGATCGCCGAAGCGCGCATTGTATTCGATGAGCTGCGGCCCCGACTTCGCGATCATCAGGCCCGCATAAAGGACGCCCTTGTAGGGCGTGCCCTTGTCGCGCATGGCGCGGACGGTGGGCTCGACGATTTCCTTCATCACGCGCGCGGAGAGTTCGGGCGTCATGACGGGCGCGGGCGAATAGGCGCCCATGCCGCCCGTGTTCGGGCCTTCGTCATTGTCGAAGACGCGCTTGTGATCCTGCGCGGTGACGAGCGCGCGCACATGCGTGCCGTCGCAAAGGGCAAAGAAGCTCGCCTCCTCGCCTTCGAGGAATTCCTCGATCACGACTTCCGCGCCCGCATGACCGAAGCGGCCGCCGAGAATGCTGTCGATGGCGGTCTCGGCCTCGGCAAGCGTCATTGCGATGATGACGCCCTTGCCGGCGGCAAGCCCGTCCGCCTTGACGACGATGGGAACGCCCTTCGCGGCGATGAAGGCCTTGGCGGCGGCGGCGTCCGAGAAGCGGCCATAGGCGGCAGTGGGGATGCCGTATTCGGCGCAGAGGTCCTTGGTGAAGCCCTTGGAGCCTTCGAGCCGGGCGGCTTTTGCGGTCGGCCCGAAGCTTGCGATGCCTTCCGCGTCCAGCCGGTCGACAAGGCCCTTCACCAGCGGATCCTCAGGCCCGACCACGACAAAGCCGATGTCCTTTTCGCGGACAAAGCCGACGATCACGTCGAAATCATGCGCGGAGAGGGGGACGCATTCGGCGACCTGCGCGATGCCGCCATTGCCGGGCGCGCAATAGAGAGTGCCGCATTCCGGGCTTTTGGCGATGGCCCAGCACAGAGCGTGTTCCCGGCCGCCGGAGCCGATGACGAGGATATTCATTCGGGTTGCCGTTTCTTTCCCATCGAAGGGTTGGGGCGCGAAGGGGTCCCTTGTAACATGGGGTCCCGCTCCGGCAAACCGGCGCGCAGACCCGCCCGCCAGACCGCG
>JACIYQ010000135.1 GCA_014359855.1 Parvibaculum sp. | reverse complement strand
CGCGGCCGTGATCGTCGAGCCGATGGCAGGCTCGACGGGCGTGCTGCCGCCGCCGAAAGGTTACCTGAAGCGCCTGCGCGAACTCTGCGACAAGCACGGCATCCTTCTGATTTTCGACGAAGTCATCACGGGCTTCGGACGGCTCGGCCATGCCACCGCGTCGGAACGCTTCGGCGTGACGCCGGACATCATGACCTTCGCGAAGGGGGTCACGTCGGGCACGGTGCCGATGGGCGGCTGCGTGGTGCGCAAGCATATCTACGAGGCCTATCAGACGGGCGCCGATCACGCGATCGACCTCTTCCATGGCTACACCTATTCCGGTCATCCGCTTGCCGCCGCAGCGGCACTTGCAACGCTCGACCTCTATCGCGACGAAAAGCTCTTCGAACGTTCGCGCAAGATGGAACCCGTGATCGCAAACGCGGCCATGAGCCTCAAGGATCACAGCCTCGTGCAGGACATCCGCACCATCGGCTTCGTGGCCGCCTTCGACCTCGCCCCCGTCGAAGGGCTTCCCGGCAAGCGCGGCTTCGACGCCATGCGCGTCGCCTTCCATGAGGAGAACATGATGGTCCGCGTCTCGGGCGACACCATCGCTTTTTCACCTCCCCTCATCGCCGAGGAAAAGCACATCGACGAGGCCTTCGACAAGTTCCGCCGGACGCTCGACAAGGTGTCGTAGACTATTATTCTCTATACGGATCGAATGGACGGGGGCAGGGCAACTTGTTCCCGTTTTTCGTGGATAAGTCGCGGCGACTGTCACGCGAATGTCGCCAGACTGTCACAAATCGCACGGTTATCCCCCGAACGTGATTTGTCCCCGGTTCAGGGTGCGCGCTTCCCGGCGCGATTTGCCGGACGGGCAGCCTCCTGCCGGGAGAGGTCTTCGGCCTTATCCCCGCCCCGCTTGAGGACAAGGCAACGCTCTCTTGTTCCCATGTTCCACCGTCCGCGATCATGCGCCACTCGCGCGCAAGCGGGGACAAATCGCGGCGAGTGTCATGTGAATGTCATCGAACCGTCACATTCGGCGCGCTTGTCCCCGGGTGTTTAAAATATTGTGAAATCCCCGGATGGGGACAAGCGGCAGAAATGTCAGGCTTGGAAAAGATCGTCCTGTCCGGCGGAAGATTTCGTCCCCTTCTTCCCTTTCTGGCTTGCCGTCTTCGGCAGAGCAAAGGCACCGGCAGCCTCCAGTTCATCGCAGGAGAGAAGGGGGCCATCGCAGATGCGCGCAAGCAGGTCCGCCTGCCTAGCCTCAAGACGAACGAGACGGCCCAGCACGTGAAGGAGATCGAGGAGGTCGCTTGTATATTCGGCGAGCCAGTGGTCCGGCTGGATTTTCTCGAGCGGCGAGGGCGGTCGGCGATCCCCCATCACCGGACGCGAGCGGTCGCGCTTGCGGTAGCTGAACCAGTGACGCAGCACGTTCTTGCCGGAGACCTCGTATTCCCAGACTTCCTTCGGCACGTTCTCAATATAGCCAAGACCGATGGAGAGACGGCGGGTCGCGGGATCGTAGCTCATGGTTCCGCCGGCACGCCGCTCAATGCGCAATCGAGCGACATCGGCGCCTTCCTCTGGGTGAAGGAGGGTCACCTGCGCTTTGCCGAGCGGGAGATCGCCGGAGCGGAACTCCATCGCCTCGCGGAAGGTGACGTCGGGATCGACCCAGGGATCGGGGCCGAAGCGGCGGGGGCCGGGCGTCCCCTGCCCGCCCATGCGCAATTCGGCGGCGGGCGCGAACTGGCGCGCATTGATGGTGAAATTATAGCCGTTCGTCGCCTCGTAGCGGCGGAAGCGCGGGAGCACATTCTCGTGGCCGGTGATGCGCGGGCGCGGACGGCCCTTCTCGCAGGTCTCGCAAACGAAGGCGCCGGTGCCGCCGACATGATCGGCATGGCCATGCGTGTAGCAGATGTGGGCAACCGGCTCGTCGGACCATTTGCGCAGCGATTTCAGGACGCCTTGCCCGAAGGCCTCGATGCTCGTGTCGAAGAGGACGAGGCCGTCGCCTGTGCGGAAGGCGACGACATGGGAGAAGGCCTCGATGAGGGCGATACCGTCCGCAACCTCGGAAAGCTCCGTCGTCGGACGATTGACGAGGCCCGCGCCTTCATCGATGCCGTTGTCGATGTAGCGCGCGGGGGTCGCGAGAAGATCGGCCATGTTTCTCTCCCTTTTTGCCATGATGCGGGCGCGAGCGATTTGCGCCGGAGACTATTCGGGGGAGAGGTCATGTCTACCGGGATCGGCATGAATTTCGTGAGTCGGAATTAGTGTCAGTGCCGCACATGCAATGGCAGGCGGCGCCTATTTCTCTGCCTTGCCGACAGTTTCGACATAGGCACGCAGGACCGCATTGATGCGGCTCTGGTAGCCCGGCCCCTGCTTCTTGAAGAATTCGATCACCGAACGGTCGAGGCGCATGGTGACGGGCTGAGCGGCTTCCGGCATCAGCATTTTCGCGGCGCGGAAGAAGTCGGGCCCGAGTTCGGGAATGCCGGAATAATCGATGTCGCTGTCGGGTTTTGCCTTGAGGCGCGCAAGCTCTTCATCCCGTTTGGGCTTCGACCCAGCTTTTGTACGCCTTGCGCTCATTCCTGTTGGCCTTTCGTGCGGAGACGATCCGTCTTTTCTCGCCGCGCCATGTGTAGACGACGACGATCACCACAACGCCGTCGATTTCTCCGATGGCGATGTAACGCCGCTCGACCCCGCGCACCGTCTCATAGCGGCGCGGGTCTTCGGCGAGGAGAACGGGATGCGCGAAAATCTCGACCGCCAGATCGAAGGAAAGCCCGTGTTTTTCAAAATTGGCGCGGTTCTTCCAGTCGTCCCATTCGTAGTCAGATATTGTCATTTATACGTATGATTGTCAATATATTAGGTCGCCTTCGGGCAGGAAGGCACCCGAACAGGCTCGTTTTTCTCGATGCCTATCCCCATTCCCCTGAGAACCCACCTGCTGGTCTCCTTTGAGAGCGATGCTTTTGCTCCTTTGAGGCCCCGAAGCTCTCCGCCAATCGGCTTGAACCCCGCAAGCTCGTTCACAAAGTTATTGAAGCCTTCGGCGAACTCAAAAACATCCACGAGCGCACGCCGAGCTTCCTCGGCAGTCCAATCCTTTCCGTGAACGATTTTGTCGCGAATTTTCTCCGCTTCAGACAACTTCTGTAACAAACACTTCTCTATCTCTTTCCCGAATACAATTTTGAACAGCTCCCTAAATCGCCCGCGCGACATATGATCCTTGTCAACCAATGTTCGCGTCAGCGTCTTTTCGGTATTGTGTAGTTTAATTATGCCGCAATATACCGTCATATGCTTCGCGCGTTCCAAGATCGCAAAAACATAAGAAATCGAAACGTCCCAAGAAAATTCGATTACCAAACGCTCGAAGTGCGGGAAGTACATTTGCACCTCGTGCGATTTCGACTTGCAGTTATTCAATACCCTTTTGTAGTTGGCTGCGTCGGCCATCAGAATCTCCGTAGACTGCATATTTGCGTCAAGCAGGGCACATAACTTCGTCTAAGTCCACTGCCAAGCAGTGCTTTCTCGGCAACAAACGCCTTGCCTCACGGATGCCTGGAAGAAAGACGTGGATGGCCCGGACAAGCCGGGCCATGACGGTTTGGGATGCGTTGTTCCGTTACTCGCCGCTTGAGGCGCGCTTAGCGCCGGAGGCGGCTTTGCGAAGAAAGACGCCGCTCGCGCGGCTTCTGGATTGCCGGATCAAGTCCACTGCTGTCCGGTTTAAATTTTTCCGGGGCGGTCCAAGACTTTGACTTTGCGAGAGAAACGTTCGTTCGCCGGCATCCTGGACTCGGAACTGCGAAATTGGGTTTTCCGGGCCACTCGGATGTTCTGACCGGGTCCGGTTTCAAAAAAGCCGGGCCGGTTTTAAAACCCAAAGTCGTCATGGCCCGCTTTATGCCACTGCTGTCCGGTTTAATTTTCAATCCCAAATTTAACCGTCATGATCCGGCCCTCTTTCAAATTTTTTTGGCGGGTCATCTACGCCTGCCCCGGCGAAAGCCGGGGCAGGCGTGGATGGCCCGCATAAAGCGGGCCATGACGACTTTGGGTTTTGAAACCGGCCCGGCTTTTTTGAAACCGGACCCGGTCAGAACATCCGAGTGGCCCAGAAAACTCAATTTCGCAGTTCCGAGTCCAGGATGCCGACGAACGAACGTTTCTCTCGCAAAGTCATAGCCTTGAACCAGCCCGGAAAAATTTAAACCGGACGGCAGTGAGGAATGGGTGGCAATGACCATCGCGCGGCCCGATCGTCTGGTGCCCGATCCCGCGCAAAAGGGGGCTTTCCGGGCTTTTCTGCGAATTCCGGCGTTTGGCAATCGGGTGTTGCGTGTGGTCTATTATGAAGAGCCGGATAGCTGTCGGGTGATCACGGTTTTCTTCGACCGCGGCGCGAGAAGGAAAGGCTTGGCGACATGAAAGTCAGTCTCGACGAGCAGGCAGATGCTCTCTACATCCGCTTCGAGGAAACGAAAATCGCGGAGTCCGAGGAAGTCAGCCCCGGCGTGATGCTGGATTTCGATGCACAAGGCCGGGTCGTGGGAATTGAGATGCTGAATGTGAAGCAGCGTCTGCCGGGTGCCGATCTGAAACGCGTTCAAGTCGAACTCTCCTGATCTTTCCGGGGTTATCTGGGCGCACCAAAATGACATTGCGCGCGATACTTGCTCTCCTCCTCGCTGTGCCGCTTGCCGCATGCGGCGGCGATAATGGCGAGGAGGCCGCGACCGCCGCGGCGCGCGGCTTCTACGGCAAGGTTCTCGCGGCGCATACAGGCGGCGTGCCGGATGAAGACCTCAGGGTCGAGCTTCGCCCCGTCATCTCGCCCGATCTCGACAGCCTCATTGCGCAGGCAGCCGAGGCCGAGCGCCGGCACACCGTGCGCGTGAACAATGAGGAGCCGCCCTATCTCCAGGGCGACATCTTCTCCTCGCTCTTCGAAGGGCCGACCGCCTACGAGATCGGGCCTTGCGAGGAACTCGAAGAGAATGGCGAACTCTCGATGCGCTGCGACGTCCTGCTGGTGCATGAGGCGGAGGAGCCGGTGCAGTGGACCGACCATGTGATTCTCGTCGCGGACGGTGTGCCGGAGGAGCGGCGCTGGCTCGTCGATGACATTCTTTATGGCGGCGACTGGGACTTCGGGCCGAAGGGCTCGCTCAAGGCGATGCTTCGCGGCGTGATCGAGGAAGAATCCTGAGCCTGCGACAAATTTCCCTGCGGCAATTGTGGCGATAGGCGGGCCCGCGCGCCCGGCCTAGTCTTTCCTCATGCGACAGGATCTCATCGAGCGGTACGATCTGCGCGTGCCGCGCTACACCTCCTACCCGACGGCTCCGCATTTCTCGCCCGCGGTCGAGGGGGACGTTTACGCGCGCTGGCTCTCCCGGCTCGACACTTCGCTGTCGCTCTCCCTCTATCTCCACATCGCCTATTGCGCCGAGATGTGCTGGTTCTGCGGTTGCCACACCAAGGCGACGAAGCGGTATGCGCCGGTTGCCGATTATCTCGATGCGCTGCTGACGGAAGCCCGGCTCGTCGCGCGCGCGCTCCCCGCGCGGATGAAGGTCGACCACATTCATTTCGGCGGCGGCAGCCCGACGCTGCTGAAACCGCATGACCTCGCGCAGACGCTCGCCATTCTCCGCGAGCACTACAATGTGACGCTCGATGCGGACATCGCGGTGGAGCTCGATCCGCGCACGGCCGACGAGGCTTATGTCGCCGCCATGGCAAAGGCCGGCGTCACGCGCGCTTCCATCGGCGTTCAGGATTTCGACGAGCGCGTGCAGAAGGCGATCAACCGCATCCAGCCGCATGAGGTGACGGCGCGCGTCATCGGGTGGCTGCGGGCGCATGGCGTCTCCGCGATCAACATGGACCTTTGCTACGGGCTCCCCTACCAGACGGTCGGGAGCCTGCTCGACACGGTGGACAAGGGGGCCGCGCTCCGCCCGGCGCGCATCGCGCTCTTCGGCTATGCGCATGTGCCCTGGATGAAGCCGCATCAGAAGCTCATCCCGGAAGCGTCGCTTCCCGGCCTTGCCGAGCGCTGGACGCAATATGAGGCGGCGGCGGAGCGGCTCGGAGGCCACGGCTATGTCCCGGTCGGGCTCGACCATTTCGCGCTGCCGGACGACGACATGGCGAAGGCGCATGCCAAGGGCGCGCTCCATCGCAACTTCCAGGGCTATACGACCGACAAGGCGCCGGTGCTGATCGGCCTCGGTGCGTCGGCCATCGGCGCCCTGCCGCAGGGCTATGCCGCGAACGAACTCGCCATCGACCGCTACAAGGCGGCGGTGCGCGAGGGCCGCTTCCCCATCACGCGCGGCATCGCGGTGAGCGGCGCGGACAGGCTCAGGCGCGATGTGATCGAGCGTCTCATGTGCGACATGGGCGTCGATCTCGACGAGATCGCGCTGATGCACGATGTCGCCGCCGATACGTTCGACGACGAGCTTTCGCGCCTCTCCGCGCTCGAAGCGGATGGCATCGTCACCCGTACCGGCCGCCGCCTCACCGTGACGGAAGAGGGCCGTCCGCTGGTGCGCGCCGTCTGCGCCGTGTTCGACGAATATCTGGGCCAGGGTCAGGCGCGGCATTCGAAGGCGGTTTGACCGCACGTAGCTGAAAATAAAAGTGTCATCCCGGCACTCGTTGCCGGGGCCCAATCCACGCTGCGGCAAAATGAAAAGCGAGTGGGTCCCTGGAATAAATCCCGGGATGACATCCTTGGGTGAGTTGGACGCCTCACTCCACTTCGTGCGAAATCCCCGCGAACATAGCCTCCGCCGCCCTCGCCAGTTCCGCGGGCGCAATCTCGAGTTCCAGCCCGTAAGCCCCGCCGGACACGAACACCGTCTCGAATCCCTTCGCGCTTTCGTCGATGAAAGCCGGAAGTTTCCTCTTCTGGCCGAGCGGGCTGCAGGCGCCCATCGCGTAGCCGCTCGTCTTCACGGCCTTGTCCTTCGGCGCGAGGTCGATGCGCTTGCTGCCGAGTTCGCGCGCCAGCGCCTTGCGGTCGAGGTCGCGCGAGGCAGGCACGATGGCGACGGCGAGCTTTCCCTCCGCCGTTTCCACGATCAGCGTCTTGAAGAGCCGCGCCGGATCGATGCCGCTCGCCGCCGCCATGTCGAGCGCCGAGGTCTTCCGGTCCTTCGGCACGTCGATCTCGCGGAACGTGCCCGCAATCTTGTTCAGCCGCACGAAGCGCTGCGCGGCGGTTTCGCCTTTTGCCATTTAGATATTCTGTCCGGAGGGAGGGGGCAAAATTAGTCAGTCGATATAAGGTGTTTCAGAGCATTGAACCGAAACATGTTGTCCGACCAAACTTTGAACTCTTTTCCGCAGGGTTCTTTGCTCGCGATGAGGTCCGACGATGACCTTGTTGATCGGAAGGTATGCACTTGGGAGTGATGCAAATAACGACAGATACTCAATCTCTTTCAATCCATCGGGGTGCTGTCTGGTTTGTTTTGATTTTATCATCTTGGTGGTGGCGGTATCTTTGCCCAAGTCTGCGATGAATTTCGCATTCAGTTCGTCTGATTTTGGGCTAGCAACAATACGAATTTCTCTTTCTTCTTGAAAACCGCGATGCTTGAAACGAGTTGTTGCAGAAAGAAAATCCATTAGCACGTTGCTCATTGCGGCGACCGCTGAATCTTCCTCTGTAATGTGCTTGCGAAGGACCTTGCTTAGCGTGTCGACGATACTCGAGAACATACTAGAGAAGTCTTCAGCCAAGGGATTAGTGTTGTAGACCACCTTGCACATTTGCAGATGAGGGTAGTCGAAATGATCGCTCTCTCTTTTGAGTAAGCTTAACAATCGGCCCCTATCGAAGACGATCGCGTATCGTCCGTTGCTTTCGGAGCCATACCCGCGCCACTGACTCAATAAGCCGTTGGCCCTTTCGTAGGCGTGATCGTTGGCGTGACTGCAGAAGGAAGTGATGTAGGGGACGGCAAATGGCGTGCCGCCAGGATGGCCCGTAAACGACGCTTGATAAATTGAATCTACAAGAGCCTGGGCGTCGTTGCGTGCGATTGCCAAGAGGCCGCCGGCTTTGTCGAACGCGCGACGGGAGCTGAACTTACTTCCACGAATTTCTCGCAAAATTGGCTTAATTTTGTCCGCCAGAGCATCCGTGATGAGATCTCGAAAATGTTCTACTTCAGTTGCGTCATTGAGGTGGTTGTATCGTGTCGCCCACAGAGATTGAGTTTCGATGATTCCCCGAAGCCCGGACCAGTTGGTGTAATGATAAAGCTCTGCTGGTAAATTTTCGTCTCTATGCTTGCTAGCTTGGGGCATACACAATTTCCAATTGAACTAAGGCCACTTCACCGTGGGCGGCATGGACGACAATATCGAGTTCACGTTGCCGCCCGTCTTCAACCCGAACACCGTGCCGCGGTCGTAGAGCAGGTTGAACTCGACATAGCGGCCGCGCCGCACAAGCTGCTCCTCGCGTTCTTCTTCCGTCCACGTCTCATTCATGTGGCGGCGGACGAGTTCGGGATAGATCGCGAGAAAGGCGAGGCCCACATCCTGCGTGAAGGCGAAGTCTTCTTCCCAGTCGCCGCTGTTCAGGTGATCGTAGAAGATGCCGCCCGTGCCGCGCGGTTCGTTGCGGTGGGGCAGGAAGAAATATTCGTCGCACCACTTCTTGAAGCGCGGATAGTAGTCCGCGTCATGTGCGTCGCAGGCGGCCTTGCAGGCGGCGTGGAAATCGGCCGTATCGGGATGATCGTCGCGGCGCTGCACGTCGAGCACGGGCGTCAGGTCGCCGCCGCCGCCGAACCAGCTCTTCGTCGTGTAGACATGCCGCGTGTTCATGTGCACGGCGGGCACGCGCGGGTTCTGCATATGCGCGATGAGCGAAATACCCGACGCCCAGAAGCGCGGGTCTTCCTCCGCGCCCTGCATCTGCTTGCGGAAGTCTTCCGAGAACTCGCCATGCACGGTCGAGATGTGGACGCCGACCTTCTCGAAGACGCGGCCATGCATGACCGACATTTCGCCGCCGCCCTTATCCTGCGCGCCGTCGCCGCGCTTCCAGGGCGTGCGCTCGAAGCGGCCGGCCGGACGGTCCGCGAAGGTGCCGGTCAGCTCGTCTTCCAGTTTCTCGAAGGCGGCGCAGATCAGGTCGCGCAATTCGCGGAACCAGGCTTCGGCGCGGGTCTTCCTTTCGGCGGTCGTCTTGTCCTCGGTCATTTTCTCTTCTTCTTCGCGTTGGGCTTGCGTCTCTACTTACCCGCCGGAAAGCCGTTTGTCTGCCGGAGCGCTTCGCTCAGCACCATGGCGGCGGCGAGCGCGATGTTGAGCGAGCGGGCAGGGGGCCGCATGGGGATCGTCACCCGCGCGTCCGCCGCCTCATGCACAGGGGCAGGCACGCCCGCGCTTTCGCGGCCGAGCAGGAGAATGTCGGAAGGGCGGAAGCGGAAGCCGGTGAAGGGAAGCGCCGCCCTGGTGGTGAGAAGGACGATGCGCGCGCCTTCCGGCCGGTTAATTGCGAACGATTCCCAACTGGAATGCCGCTCGACCTCGCCCAGCGCGCCGTAATCCATGGCCGCGCGCTTCAGGTCGCGGTCGTCCCAGGGGAAGCCGCAAGGCTCAATGATGTCGAGCGCCACCCCGAGGCAGGCGCCGAGCCGGATCAGCGTGCCCACATTGGGTGGAATGTCGGGTTCATAAAGGGCGAGGCGCATGGGTTTGTTCCACCTGAATACCTTGGCAGCGAGGTGCGGCGATGCGTCATCCTGCCACAGGGGCGGCGGGGCTGGACAATGCGCGGATTGGATGCCACAAAACCACGCAACGCATGGGGCGAAAGCAGGGGATTCGTCGGGCTTTCGGACCGTGCAACGGGTGTGTACGAC
>JACIYQ010000134.1 GCA_014359855.1 Parvibaculum sp. | reverse complement strand
GCCGACATTGGAGCGGCCCGCGAATGCCACCTCGGGAAGCGCCGATGCAGGCAGGCCGGCCATCTCGACCACGCCGCGCAGGAACTCGCAAGGCTGCGCGAAGAGCCAGCGCCCCGTCTCGATATCCGGCGTGTCGCCGTCTGTTCCGTCGGGCGTGGCGTTGTTCATCCTCAGGACTTCGATTTGCCGCCGGTAAAGACACCCGCGAGCTTTTCGAGACCGAGATTGCTGAAGATCTCGATTTTCACGCCCTGACGTTTCATGATGACGCCCTGCTGGATGACCGAGAGCGTATTGTTCCAGGCCCAGTAGATCACGAGACCAGCGGGGAAACCCGCGAGCATGAAGGTGAAGATCACCGGCATCCAGGTGAAGATCTGCGCCTGGATGGGGTCGGCGGGCAGCGGGTTCATACGCTGCTGCACGAACATGGTGAAGCCCATGATGAGCGGCCAGATGCCGATCAGCAGCATCGACGGCGGATCCCACGGGATGAGGCCGAACAGGTTGAAGATCGAGGTCGGGTCCGGCGCGGAGAGGTCGTTGATCCAGCCGAAGAAAGGCGCGTGACGCATTTCGATCGTCACGAAGAGCACCTTGTAGAGGGCGAAGAAGACCGGGATCTGGATCAGTACGGGAAGGCAGCCGGCGAGCGGGTTCACTTGCTCTTTCTTGTAGAGCTCCATGATCTCCTGCTGCTGCTTCATCTTGTCGTCGGCATAGCGTTCGCGCAGCTTCTCCATTTCCGGCTGCAGCTTCTTCATCTTGCTCATCGCCACATAGGACTTGTTGGCGAGAGGATAGAAGACGAGCTTGATCGCAACCGTGACGATGAGAATGGCAATGCCGAAATTGCCGACCTGAAGCGCAACGAAATGGAGCGCGGAGAACATCGGCTGCGTCAGGAACCAGAACCAGCCCCAGTCGATCAGCAGATTGAACTTGTAGATGCCGGCTTCGTGGTAGGCGTCGATGACCTTGCTTACCTTGGCGCCGGCAAAGAGACGGTTCTCGATTTCGATGCTGCCGCCAGCGGGAACTTCCTGTGCGTCGTAGCGGAAATCGGCCTGGTAGTTCTCGACCGCTGCGTCGGGATGCTCGCTGAAATTGGCGACGAAGGGCGTGCCCGTCTGGGGTACGAGGGCCGCTGCCCAGTATTTGTCGGTGATGCCGAGCCAGCCTTCGCTGTCGCTCACCTTGACGGGGCCGTCCTCGGCCGCGTCGTCGTATTTGATCGCCTTTTCGCCGACGCTGGGGAATTCGCCGATGAAGCCTTCATGCAGGATGAAGAAGGAGCTGCCGGCGGGCTTGCCCGTGCGCGAAACGAGGCCATAGGGGTAGAGCGCGACGGCGGCACCCGAGTTGTTCTCGATGCGGTCGGCGACGGTGAAGAGGAAATGCTCGTCGAGCGAGATGGTGCGATGGAAGACGAGGCCCTGGCCATTGTCCCAGCGCAGCGTCACCGGCGTTTCCGGCGTGAGCGCATCGCCCTCCGCGACCTGCCATTCGCTGCGCGAATCCGGCAAGGCCGCGTTGCTGCCCGGCGCGGCGATGAAACCGAATTCGGAGAAATAGGGCGTTTCCGTGCGCGCGGGTGAGAAGAGCGCAACTTCCGGGCTCTTCGGGTCGACCGTCATGTGGTACTTGCGCAGCTTCAGATCGTCGAAGCGCGCGCCCCTGAGCGAGATCGAGCCTTCGAGTTCGCCGGAGCGGATGGGAAGGCGGGGGGCCTGAGCCAGGGCTTCCTCGCGCGCGAGCATCGCGCGGGCAGGCGCATCTCCTCCCACGCGCGCCGGCCCTTCGACAGCCGGGAGACGGACATCGCCGGGGGCCGCTGTGCCGGGCGCCGTCTGCGCGGCGTCGCCGCTGCCCTCCGCCGCGGCCTGCTGGCGGGCCTGTTCGGCTTCCATCTGCGGGTTGATGAAGAAGTACTGCCACCCGACAAAGACGAGGACCGACAGGAAAATGGCGATGATGAAGTTGCGGTTGTCACCCATGAGGACGGTCTTTCCCGGAATCGGACT
>JACIYQ010000133.1 GCA_014359855.1 Parvibaculum sp. | reverse complement strand
TCCGGGTCATACTCGTCGACGGACCCGACGCCCCGACCGATAGCGTACCCGAAGAAGACAGGAGCTCTCCCCTTTGACCCGCCGCCGCAACGTCAAGATCATCGCCACACTGGGCCCCGCTTCCGACAATCCCGACATGATCCGCAAGCTCTTCGATGCGGGCGCGGACGTCTTCCGGCTCAACATGAGCCATCTCGACCACAAGAACCTGAAGCGGGTACACGCCGCCGTGCGGCAGGTGGAGCGCGAGGTGGAGCGGCCGATCGGCATTCTCGCCGATCTGCAGGGGCCGAAGCTCCGGATCGGCGAGATGAAGGACGGCGGCGCGATGCTCGACAAGGGCGCGCGCTTCCGCCTCGACACCTCGCAGAAGGCGGGCGACGCGACGCGCGCCTACCTGCCCCATCCGGCGATCTTCGACGCGGTGAGCGCGGGCCAGGCGCTTCTTCTCGACGATGGCAAGATCCGCCTCGCTGTGAAAGGCAAGGGCCGCGACCATATCGACACGGAGGTTGTGGTGGGCGGCAAGCTGTCGAGCCGCAAGGGCGTGAGCCTCCCCGACACGCTGCTGCCACTGACCGCGCTGACGGAAAAGGACCGGAGCGATCTCGACGCGGCGCTCGACCTCGGCGTCGACTGGGTGGCGCTTTCCTTCGTGCAGCGCCCGGACGACGTCGCCGAAGTGCGCAAGATCGCGCGCGGCCGCGCGGCCGTTCTCGCCAAGATCGAGAAGCCGCAGGCGCTCGAACATCTGGAAGGTATTCTCGAAATATCGGACGCGATCATGGTCGCCCGCGGCGATCTCGGCGTGGAGCTTCCGCTCGAACAGGTGCCGGGCTGGCAGAAGCGGCTGACGCGCGCGGCGCGCCGGACGGGCAAGCCCGTGGTCGTCGCCACGCAGATGCTCGAAAGCATGATCTCCTCGCCGACACCGACGCGCGCCGAAGTGTCCGACGTCGCGACCGCCGTCTTCGAGGGCGCCGATGCGATCATGCTTTCGGCCGAATCGGCAGCGGGAGAATTTCCGATCGAGGCGGTGGCGATGATGGACCGTGTTGCGCAATCGGTCGAAAGCGATCCGACCTATCCCGGCATCATCTATTCGCAGCGCACGGAGCCGGAAGCGACGGGCGCCGACGCGATTGCGGCAGCGGCGCATTCCGTCGCCGACACGCTGAACGCGGCGGCCATCGTCTGCTGGACGAATTCCGGCTCGACGGGCCTTCGCGTCGCCCGCGAACGCCCGCTCTTTCCGATCGTCGTGCTGACGCCCGTCAAGGCGACGGCGCGCCGCCTCGCCCTCGTCTGGGGGTTGCATTGCGTGCTGACGGAGGACGCGACCGATCTCGAAGATCTCGCGGAGCGCGCCTGCCGCATTGCCTATCGCGAAGGTTTCGCCCAGCCCGGCAAGCGCATCGTCGTGACGGCGGGCGTGCCGCTCGGCACACCGGGCGCGACGAACATGCTGCGCGTGGCATTCGTGGGCAGGCACGAGGAATAGGCGCTACGCCGCCGCTTCCGGCCTCTCGACGCGACCGTCTTCGTGGATCGTCGTCTCACCCGCGCGGGGACGCTCGCCGCGCGCGAGACGGAGAACGGCGTCCACGACCGCGTCGCGCCGCGCATAATGCGGCATGTGGCCCGTACCCCTGAGCTTGACGAGTTCCGAGCCCGCGACCGCACTGTGAAACGCATAGGAATGAAGCTTCGGCGAAACGGTATGGTCCGCATTGCCGGTGACGACGATGGTCGGCACCGAAATCTCGCCATAGCGCATGCTCTGCCGGGCGAGATGCCCCTTGAGGTTCGCCGTATCCTCGCTGTTGGCGCGGAACTCGGACGGACGGAAGAGAAGCGGCAGCGCGATCGCCTCCGCATATCCTTCCGGCGCCTTGTCGGGATGGAAGTTCGCCGCCACTCCCTTCGGCATCAGCACCCGCCCGCCCGGAACGATCATGGTACGGATGAAAACGGCACCGATGAGAGGTGTGCGCACGACCGAATGATACCAGGCAATGCCGCCCGGCCAGGGATAGAGCGCGCCGGAAAACGGCAGCAGGCCGGAAATGCCTCGCGGTTCGGCAAGCGCCCAGGCTGCGGCGACAGAGGCGCCCCAGCTATGCCCGGCCACGACCGGCTTTTCGATGCCGAGCTTTGCCGTGGCTTGCGCGATGGCGCGCGCCTGCACGGCGGGATCGGCAATGTCGGGACGCTTTCCGCGTTCGCTCCAGCCATGTCCCGGCCTGTCAAAGGCGACGACAAGCGTCTCGCGCGAGAGCGGCCCGGCAAGCCCCTCCACCATGTCGCGGAGGTTGCCGCTCGCCCCGTGAATGAGAACGACGGGCGCGACACCTTCGCGCCGCTCGCCGCAGACGAGATAGTGGAGCCGCAATCCTTCGAATTCACCGTCGAGTTCGATGAACTTGCCGGACGGCGGCCACGTCGCCCCCGCCCACGCCGCCGCGCGCGCCGAATAGACGAGAAGCGAACCGAGAAAGAGCACAAGAAGGATGAAGGCCGTCAAATACCCCTCCCCTCCACTTCGAGTTCGAGCGGCGCGATGCGCTCCTTGCCGTTCAGAAGCTGCGGGTTGATCGCGAGTGCCTTGCGATAGGCGTCGAGCGCGCCCTTCTTGTCGCCAAGCTCCTCCAGAATGACGCCGAGCCCCGCCAGCGCCTCGAAGTGGCGCGGTTCGAGGCGCAACACATGCTCGATGTCGCGCAACGCGCGCGCATAATCCTCACGAATGTAATGGATGGTGGCGCGCTTGTTCCAGCCTTCCGCAAAACCCGGCGCCAGCGTCACCACCTCGTCGAAATAGAAATAGGCGCGGTCGAAATCGTCCTCGCGCAGCGCATCGAGGCCGCGGCTCATCAGGAGATCGATGCTCGGGCTGCCGCTTTCGAGCCAGACGCTCTGGATCGCGCTTTCGAGCGCACGGCCCGCCACTTCATCGCGCGCCCCGGCAAGTTCGCCGTAGAGTTTGTCGAGAAGGGCCCGGCGTGCCTCCACCTGCCCTTCGGACAAGAGGGGCGTCCCCGACGGCGGCAGTTCAGCGCCAGGCGGTGCGGCGCGAACCGCCGTCGCCAGAAGCAGAAGACAAAGAAGGACCCGCGGGATCATGGGCGGATGATAGCGCCTGGCAGGCGGCGAACCAAATGACGTCCCGCTTTCATCCGTCCATATCCCGATAGGCGCAGCCTTCGAAACTCGCGATGAAATCGGGGCCGAAAACGGAGGACGGCGTCTGGAAGCCGGACTTCGCCTCGCCGGCGAGCACGCGCCCCACGATCTCGAGGCTCGTCATCGCGGTGAGCGTATAGCCCTCGGGCGTCGACAGGCGCGACTGCACATGCTCCCCCTGCGCATTGACGGCTTCGCCGAACAGTATGGAATAACCCTGACGTCGCTCGGCATCGCTCGGACCCTCCGGCTGCAACCCGATGCGCTTCTTGAGCGCCCGCTGGATCGGTCCGCGGGCCATCACCCAGCGCGCGATGCGGCCCATCTTCGCCATCTGCTCGAATTGCGGATTGCTTTCGAAATAGACCGTGATGTCGGGAATATGCGTCGAATGCCAGGCGGTCGACACATCGCCCCAGCCGACCGCGATGGCGGGCTTCGCGCCCTTGCCGAAATCGATCTCGCGGCGCGGCGTCTTCCTCGCGGTGACGATGCGCCCGTCGCGGCGGATGCGCGTGCCCTTGCCGATGCTCTCGATGCCGGTCTTCGCCGTGCCATGCGACATCCGGCCAAGGCCTGAAATGCCGAGCGTGAGTTCGCTCGCGTCCGGCAGCCGCGCCTTCATGTGGGCGGCAAGGCAATCGCTCGGCACCACGTCGAAGCCGACGCCGGGCATGAGCATGACGCCCGCCCTTTTCGCCTCCTCGTCGCGCCGGGCGCAAGCCTCGAAGACGTCGATCTCGCCGGTGATGTCGAGGTAATGCGTGCCGGTGCGCAGACAGGCATCGACCATCGGCTTCGAGGTCTGGGAGAAGGGCCCGGCGATGTGGAGAACGGCATCGGCCTGCGCCAGGCCCGCATCGAGCGCGTCGGGATCGTCGAGCGAAATCGCCTGGTACTCGAAGGCATGCTGGGCGGCGATCGACTTGAGCCGGGCCTCGTTGCGCCCCGCCAGCAGCGGGTTCAGCCCCTGCGCCTTCGCGGTGCGGGCGATGAGCCTTCCCGTATACCCCGTGGCCCCGTAGATCATGAAGCGGTCGCTCATGGCATCCCTTTTGCTGAGATCGGCCGGTCCGGCCCGTTCCCGTTTACCGGGCGGGAGAAACGCATATTAACCCCGGGAGCGAGGGCGAAGGCAAATGCGCCCGAACTCGGAGGAGCCCGTGGCGGGCGAGCTCCCTGCCGAGCGTCTCCGCATCCACGAACCGATCATTCCCAATCCTCGATCGCAAGTTCCGGCACCCGGCGAAACTCGTGCATGTTGTGCGTGATGAGAACAAGGCCGCGCGCCAGAGCCTGCCCCGCAATCAAGGCGTCATAGGGGCCGATAGGCGTGCCCGAAGCGGCGAGGCTTGCGCGGAGTTCTCCGGCCTTTCGCGCATCTTCCCTGTCGAATTCCACCACCTCGAACCTGAGCGCTTCTATGCGCGCAAGATTCGCGGCGACGCGCTGCCCTTTGTGAGCACCGTAATAGAGTTCGTGCGCAACAATTGAGGGCAAACCGAAGTCATCGGGCCGGTAGCCGTGTAAACGGCCGAGAAACCCTTCATGCCCCTTCAGCAGGGCAATGACTGCATTGGTGTCGAACAGAAACCTCACTTGAAGAAGTCCAGCGACGGGCGCTCCTGATCCGCTGGCCGCTCATTGGCGGCACGCTCGAAATCCTCGTCCACCGGCCCGACCACATTCTCAAGCCACGCCCAATCGCTGGCGACAGGCTCGAGAATGACGGCCTGACCGTGACGCCTGATCCGCACGCGGTCGGTATCGAAGCGAAACTCCTTGGGAAGCCGGACAGCCTGGGAGCGTCCGGACCAGAATATCTTTGCTATATCCATGAAATCCTCCACTCATCCAATGATATATACTAAAAATATATCTCAATTGGGCAAGAATCAAGAGGACAAAGAAAAAGGCCGCTACCCGGAGGCAGCGGCCTGAATTTTCTCAACCCGACGCACGCAAAGGCGTGCCCCTCGCTCAGCCCTGGCGGGCCTTGAAGCGCGGGTTGGTCTTGTTGATGATGTAGATGCGGCCCTTGCGGCGGACGAGGCGATTGTCCCGATGCCGGCCACGCAGCGATTTCAACGAGTTACGGATCTTCATGGTTCAACCTCGGCTCGGGCTCCTGCGGATCGGCGCAATGAATGCGCCCCGCCTCCGGCCCGATGCCGGAACGCCCTTGAATGTTGGCGCGGAACCTAAGGGGCGCCCCTGCCCCTGTCAACCGGGAAAGCCCTCCGAACCGGGGGATTCCCGCCCCCCCCCGGAGGGCCCCGCTTTATCCGCTATAGGCATTCTCCTCCACTTTGTTACGCTTCCGGAAAAGCGAATTTTACGTAACCGGCCAAACCTCGCGGCCAGCCTTCGGGAACCCACGACTTGACGCCTCCTTTCAGGGCCTGCAAAGCCGACACGACGAACATGCGCCGGACGAACACTTTGCTCGTCGCGGTCGCCTTCGTCATGCTGATGGGCGCAGGCTTGGCCTCGTTGCTCCTTGCGGCGCGTGCCCAGCAAAACGCGGCGGCGGTGGCGGACACCATCGGCACGCGCGTGGAATTCCACACGATCTTCAGCCTGATCCAGGATACCGAGACGGGGCAGCGCGGCTTCCTGCTCACCCGCGACCCCGCCTATCTCGATCCCTACTACTCGGCGCGGCTCGAGATCGAACGCAAGCTGGCCGCGCTTGAGCGCCGCGTCGCGGACAGGCCGGCCCAACTGCAGAACGTGAAGGCGCTCCACGATGTCGCCCGCAAGCGGATCGAAATCCTGGACCAGACCATTGCGCTCGCAGGAACCGGCGATTTCGAGGGCGCCATCGCCGAAGTGGCCAACAATCGCGGCCAGGTGCTCATGGACGAGGGCCGCGGCATCGTTGAGCGCGCCCTTGACGAGGAGGCGGCGGTCCTCGCCGGGCGCGAGGGCACGATGGCGAATTCATACGCGCTGCTCTCCGCTTCGATCATTGGCGCTATTGCTGCGGCTCTCGTGCTCGCCATCCTCTCGATCAGGCTGACGCTCCGCGCCTTCGCCACCATGGCCTCTCGCAAGGAAGATCTGGCCCGGCTGAACGAGGAGCTGGAAGCGCGCGTCCAGGAGCGTACGCGCGAACTCGAAAAGGCGCGCGCGATGGCCGAAGCCGAGGCAGGCCGCACGGAATACGAACGCGGCCGCGTGGAACTGCTGCTGCGCGAAGTAACGCATCGCGTCGGCAACAATCTCGCCATGGTGTCGTCGCTTCTGCGAATGCAGCAGGCGAAGCTCGACGACGAAGGCGCGCGCGCCGCGCTCGAAACCGCACGGGGACGCATCCAGACGATCAGCACCGCGCAGCGTCGATTGCGCCTCGACGACGATCTTCAGTCGACACGGGCCGATATCCTCCTCGAGGCAGTAGTCTCGGATCTCGCCGAGGCAGGCCTCGACGACAGCGCGATCGTTCTTTCCGGCAATTTCGAGCCGCTGACAGTGGCGTCCCGCGATGCCACGACCCTCGCCGTCGTGCTGGGAGAACTTGTGTCCAACGCCATCAAGCATGCCTTCGAGGGGCGGGACGGCGGCACGATCTCCGTCTCCTTCGCCGTGACCGGCGGCGTCCCGGTGATGGCCGTCGAGGACGACGGCATCGGCTTCGACGAAACGGATGACGCCGCGACGCGCCGGTCAGGGCTCGGCTCGATGATCATCGAAAGCCTCTCCCGGCAATATGGCGGCGAAATAAGACGGTGGAAGAACGAGGCCGGCGGCACGTCGATCCATATTCTGTTGCCGCGGCTGAAGGTCCTGAGAGACGAGAAGAAGGCGGCGGGACGCGGGTAGCAACGGCGTCTCCCGGTTCAGCCAAGGGCAACCGCTTCCCGGGGGTCAGGCGTCTTCCTCCAGGCGCCTCTGCCCGAGGTGTGAACGCAGCCCTTTTCCCAAGGCCGAAATCGGGATAGACCATGCCGGCATCTATGCGAACCTTGCCTGCAGGGGAGCCACAATGTTCGGCCTCGAAAGCAAGGATTACGAGCCGGAGAAACTCGACTTCCTTCGCCGCCTTGCGCCGGAAAAACCTGCCTTCACGATTCCCGGCGCCCAGCACCACATCATGCTGGACCAGCCGCAGGCCTTCGCCACGGCGGTGGGTGCGGTCATGGCGCAGTGGTATGCCGAAGGGGCACTCGGGTGACGCTCGCCGCCACGCTGACCTTGCTGGCGGCAAGCCTCGCGGCGGCGGGATTCCTGACCTGGCTCGAACGGCGCCCTGCCGAGCTTGGGAAAGTGCGGCTGCTGCCCACAACGCTCCTTATTTTCCTGGCGATCCTCGTCGCGGTCGTGATGCTCGTTCACCTCGTGAACCTGATGGGCGTCCATACCGGCCGCCAGGTGACCCCGATACATGCGCAGGCCTGAACCGTTTCTTTTGAACCGCCCGTAGAACGGTGGCGAAGCTAGTGCAGCCCGATCTCTTCCTCGTCTTCCTCGACCATGCTGGCATCGGCGCCGCGCAGCGTCTTCAGCACGGGATGGAAGACCGCGAAGGCGAGGATCAGCACCATGAGCGCCATGCCGAGCATGAACGGCGCGGCATGCAGCAGATAGAAGAGCGGAATGCCGATTGCGGGGTTGAGGATATGCCCCGTCGCCGCCGTGGAGCCGATGAGACCGGCGACCGCACCCTGATCCTTCAGCGAGACCGCGAGCGAGGCGCCCGCCGAAAGGCCCGAGCGCAGGAAGCCGAAGCCGAGGCCCGCCAGCGCCAGCGCCGAGACGAGCACGCCATAGGAACCGCCGAAGACGAGCATGGCGAAGGAGACGATCATCGTGACCGCCCCCCAGCGCAGCAGGAAATGCACCGGCAGGTCGAAGCGCTGGATAAGGCCGAGCTGTGCGACGAGCGTCGCCATGGCCATCGCCATCATGCCGACGCTGACAAGCTGCGTCGCCTCCGAACCTTGCATGCCGAGTTCGGCCATCAGGTAGAAGGCGAAAAGCTGCATCATGATCGACTGGCTGAGACTGAGCACCACCCCAATGACGAGCCAGGGCAGCACGTTGGGCGCGCGCCAGTTGAGCGCGGCGCGCTGTTCCTGCTTTTCGCTGAGAAGTTTTTTCGGCCGCGTGCGCTCGGGCAATAAAATCCAGATCGCCACGCCGCTGACGCAGGCAAGAAGCCCGACCGCAAAGAACGGCGCGAGGATATGGATTTCCGCAAAGGCGGCGGCAACGCCCGGCCCCACCACCGTGCCGAGACCGAAGGCGGCGCCGATCTGCGCGATCGAACCCGCGCGCTCGGCCCGCGTCGTGCGGTCGGCGACATAGGCCTGCGAGGCGGGCATGGAGCCCGAACCGAAAATGCCGAAGAGCGCCCGCGCGCCCATGACGAGGGGAAACATCAGCGCAATCGAAATCCACTGCTGGTACCCGGCGAGCAGCACGACGCCGACAAGCGACGTGGAAATCGCGAAGCCGAAAACCCCGATGAGAATAACGGGCTTTCGTCCCATGACGTCGCTGCGGCGCCCCCAGAAGGTGCTGGTGAGCACCCAGAGCGCGGCGGAGAGCGAGAAGATCATCGTCGTCTCGAATTCGCTCATGCCGAGATCGGCGGCGATGGGCGGCAGCACGGCGAAGACGAGCGTCTGCCCCATGCCGACCGACAGGAGACAGACGAAAAGAATGAGAAAGGCGCGCTTGCGCTCCTGCGGCGTCGTCCGGCGCGGGGCATCCTCCGGTGCGGGCGGCGGGGCCTGCACCGGCGCAGCGTTTGCCGCTGTGCTTGTTTCGTCGTCAACGGGCATGGAATGAGGCGCCTTCCCGGAATCGGTCCCTCTTGCGGGAACTGCCCCTCCTTTACGTGAAACG
>JACIYQ010000132.1 GCA_014359855.1 Parvibaculum sp. | reverse complement strand
AGCAGGGCGATCCCCATGTTGAGATAGGTGGCAAAGAGCGCCCAGGCCAGATAGGGCAGGAGGAGAAGGGCGGCCAGGCGGCTGTAGCGCGCGAAAACCGCCACCGTGCCGAGCACGGCCAGATCGAGGAAAACGATCTCGACAGCGGCGAGCAGCGGGTTCTGGAGGCCGAAAAAGAGGATGCTCCAGGCAAGGTTGAGCGAGAGCTGGGCGCCGAAGATCGCGAGCGGCAGCCCTGAACGGTCGAAGCTGCCGGTTGTCCGCCAGATAAGCCAGGCCGAAATCGCCATCAGGAAATAGAGGAAATTCCAGACGACGGGAAAGACCCAGGGCGCCGGCGTGAGCGGCGGCTTGATGAGCGTCTGGTACCAGTCGCCCACGCTTGTCGCTGTAACGGCGCCACCCGCCGCCGCGACGAGAAAGACGAAACCCAGAAAGGCGAAGAGATAGAGAAGGGAAACGAGGGCGCTTGGGCTGCCCGGCGACTTGCTCCCGCTGGTATCCTCAGTGCTCATGCTGTCCATCTTGTTCTTCTTGTTCAGGGTCCATGAGCCGGTGCAAATGGACGATGAAGTATCGCATATGGGCATTGTCGACGGTGCGCTGCGCCGCCCCCTTCCATGCTTTGTGAGCCTCGGTATAGTTGGGGAAGATGCCGACGATGTCGAGCTTCGACACGTCCTTGAAGCCCTGCTCGTCGAGATGCGTGAGTTCGCCCCCGAAGACGAGATGAAGAAGCTGTTTCGACATAAAATTCTCCCGATGGATATGTGCTGCGCTGCGACAAAGTTTAGCATGGGCTTTTGCCGGAGGCGACGGTCAGGCGCGCGGAGGGAGCTTGAGCCGGCCCACTTTCTCGAACAGCGCCTCGTAGAGCGCCGGACCCGCGGCGAGAAGGCTCGGATGGCGGGTGGAGGCGCGATTGTAGAAGAAGGGCGTGCCGTCATGCACGGTCATGCGTCCGCCCGCCTCGTGCAGGATGAGGTCGGCGGCGGCGAGATCCCAGTCGCTCTTGCCGTTGAGGGCGAGCGTCGCGTCCGCCTCGCCGCTGGCGACGAGGGCGATCCGGTAGGCGACGGAATTGCGGTCGGATATTTCCATGTCGGGCCAGGGCTCCTGCCAGGACGGATGCTTGAACATGGGCGCGAAGGCGATCATCCGGCAGCCCTCGATGCGGGCACAATCGCCGACATGGATCGGGCGGCCGTTGAGCCGCGCGCCCTTGCCCGCCTCGGCCTCGAAGAATTCATCCATCGCGGGATTGAACAGAACGGCGAGCACGGGGCGTCCGTTTTCGACAAGCGCCACCGAAATCACGAAATGCGGGCGGCCCTTGGCGAAGGCGCGGGTGCCGTCGATCGGATCGACGACCCAGACGAGCGGCTGAGTGAGCCGCGAGCTGTCGTCCTCCGTCTCCTCGGAAAGCCAGCCATAGTCCGGCCGCGCCACGGCAAGCCGGGCATGCAGCAGTTCGTTCACTTCGATGTCGGCTTCGGTGACGGGCGTATTGTCGTGCGCTTTCGACCATTGCTTGTGGCCGGTCCGGTAGAAGCGCATGGCGATGGCGCCCGCCTCGCGCACCGCTTCCTTCATCAGGGCGAAATCGGCGGCCCGTGCCTCAGCTTCCGGCAACGGTCATGTCCTCGACGCGGATGGTGGGCGCGTTCGTGCCATAGCGGAATTCGAGATCGGCGGCGGGGGTCATGTTGAGGAACATCTCCCGGAGATTGCCCGCGACGGTGATCTCGCTCACCGGATAGGCGATCTCGCCATTCTCGATCCAGAAGCCCGAAGCGCCGCGGCTGTAGTCGCCGGTGACGCCGTTGATGCCCATGCCGATCAGCTCGGTGACGTAGAGGCCCTGTTTGACATCGGCGATGAGTTCCCTCACGGAGAGGCAGCCTGCTTCCATGTAGAGATTGGTTGTCGAGGGCGAAGGCGGCCCGCCCGTGCCGCGCGCGGCGTGGCCCGTGGTTTCGAGACCGAGCTGGCGCGCCGTCGCCGTGTCGAGAAGCCAGGTCGTCAGCACGCCGTCCTCGATGAGTTGCGTGCGGCGGTTCTTCACGCCTTCGCCGTCGAACGGCTTGGACCGCAGGCCCCGTTTCATGTGCGGGTCGTCGACGATGGAGATGCCCTTCGCGAAGACCGGCTTGCCCATCTCTTTTTTCAGGAAGCTCGTGCCGCGCGCAATGGAACTTCCCGAGACCGCGCTCGCGAAATGGCCGACAAGGCCGCCGGAGACGCGCGGATCGTAGACGATGGGAACGGATTGCGACTTCACCTTGCGCGGGTTGAGGCGGCGCACCGCCTTCTCGCCCGCCCGGCGGCCGACATCCTTCGCGTTTTCGAGATCTGCCGCGTGGCGCTTGGACGAAAATTCGTAGTCGCGCTCCATCGTCGTGCCCTCGCCCGCGAGGACGGAGCAGGAGAAGGAGGAAGAGGTGCCCGCATAGGCGCCCGCGAAGCCGCCGCTCGTGACGAGCGCGACGCCGGAGCGGCCGAAGCTCGCGCCCGCGCCGCTCGAATTGGTGACGCCAGGAACGGCGAGCGCCGCTTCTTCCGCTTCCGCGGCAACGGCGGCAAGCGCCTCGGCGGAAGGTTGCGGGGTCTTGTCCTCAATGTCGAGGTCCGGCCAGTCGCGCGCGAGAAAACCGGGATCGGCAAGGCCGCACCAGGGATCGTCCGGCGCGACACGGGCCATGGCGACGGCGCGCTCGATCATGGGACCGAGCGCGGCTTCCGAAAGATCGGTGGAAGAAACGCTTGCCTGCTTCTTGCCGATGAAAACGCGAAGGCCGATATCGCGGCCCTCCGAGCGCTCGACATCCTCCAGTTTGCCGAGGCGCCAGGAAACGCCGAGCGAGGTTCCTTCAAGGACGACCGCCTCCGCTGCGTCCGCCCCCGCTTTCCGCGCACGCTCGACCAGCATGGCCGCGATGTCGAGGACGGTTTCGGCGGCGGGCGTGCTCATGAGGCGGTTCCGGTCACGAAGGCGTTGTCAGACGAGCGCATACCACAGGCAGCCGATACCGGCGACCAGCAGCGCGATCCAGGTGAGCAATGTGCCGACAAGGCGCGGCGGCGTCGACTCGCCGGTGCGCGAAACACCGATCGCATGCAGGACGCGGCCGATGGTGAGCGCCAGACCCACGATATGCATGACATAGATCGAGGCGCCGAGCACGTTCAGCACGACGAGGCCGATAAGCGCGATGGGCGTGTATTCGGCATTCACGATATGCGCGCGGCTGGCGTTGTAGAGCGTTTCATCGCTGCCCGTGCCGGTCATGACCTTGGATCGCACGCGGTTCGCGGAGACGCGATAGGCAAGGAAGAGATTGATGAGAATATTGAGACCGGCATAAACGCCGAGAATGGGGAGCGAGGCGGAATAAAAGCCCATTGGTTCCTC
>JACIYQ010000131.1 GCA_014359855.1 Parvibaculum sp. | reverse complement strand
TCGCCGACACGGCCCGCGTTCTCTCGCGCTATGTCGACGCGATCATGATCCGCACCACCGACCACAAGCACCTGCTGGAGCTTGCGGAATATGCGAGCGTGCCCGTCATCAACGGCCTCACCGACCGCTCCCATCCCTGCCAGCTGATGGCGGACGTGATGACCTTCGAGGAGCACAAGGGGCCGATCAAGGGGCGGCGCATTGCCTGGGTTGGTGACGGCAACAACATGGTGACGTCCTGGATACAGGCCGCCGCACAGCTCGAATTCGAGCTGCGGCTGGCCTGTCCGCCGGAACTCGCGCCGAGCGCGGACGCGATCTCCTGGGCGAAGTCCCGTGGTGTGGACATCCTGCTCACGACCGATCCCTATGAAGCGGTGAAGGATGCCGATTGCATCAATGCCGATACCTGGGTCTCGATGGGTGACAGCGAGGAAACGGCTTCGCGCCGTCACAATCTTCTCGCACCCTATCAGGTGAACGAGCGCCTGATGGCGGCGGCGGGCAAGGAGGCGATCTTCATGCACTGCCTGCCCGCGCACCGCGGAGAGGAAGTGATCGCCGATGTGATCGACGGTCCGGCTTCGGTCGTCTTCGACGAGGCCGAGAACAGGCTTCACGCGCAAAAGGGCGTTCTCGCCTGGTGCTTCCAGTGAAATACGTAAAGCAGGATCGGGAGTTTTCGTGAGCAGTTCGAACGGCACCGGCATCGACGATCTCGTACAGCCGTTCCAGATCGAGGATCTGGGCATCCGCGGCCGGATTGTCCGCCTGGGGCCGCTGGTCGACCGTGTGCTGACGAGCCACGCCTATCCCGAACCCGTGTCGCGTCTTCTCGGCGAGGCGCTGGCGCTTACGGCCCTGATTGGCTCGGCGCTGAAATTCGATGGCCGCTTCATCCTGCAGACACAGGGCAACGGGCCGGTGAGCATGATCGTCGCGGACTACCAGGCGCCGGGAAAGCTGCGCGGCTATGCGATGATGAACCAGGAGCGCCTTGCAGAGGCGCTCGGCGCGGGCCGCACCGGACCGGCGGACCTGATGGGCGAGGGGCATCTTGCGCTCACCATCGATCAGGGCCCCGGCATGGAGCCCTATCAGGGGATTGTCGCGCTCCTCCCGGGCGGGCTCAGCCACAGCGCGCACGAATATTTCGCGAATTCCGAGCAGGTTGCGACGCGCATCCGCCTTGCGGCGGGTCCCTTCTATCACCGCGAAGCGGCGGGGCCGGAGAAGAACTGGCGCGCGGGCGCTATCATGATCCAGCATATTGCGCGGGACGGCGGCCTCACGGGCCATCGCGAGGATCGGGACGAAGTCCCCTATACGGACGAAGAGGAAGCATGGAACCGCGCCTCGATCCTGCTCGACACGGTGGAGGATCACGAGCTCCTCGATCCCGACCTCGAGCCGAACCGGCTGCTCTATCGCCTGTTTCACGAGGACGGTGTGCGTGCCTACGATCCGTCCCCGGTCGAATTTTCCTGCCACTGCTCGCGCGAGCGTATGTCGTCCGTGTTACGTTCCTTCGGTAGTCATGAAATAGACGAAATGGTGCAGGACGGTGTCATCACCGTGACCTGCGAATTCTGCAGCGAGGTCCATGTCTTCGAGCCCGCCGAATTGAAGGAAGGGCTGAACTGAACGAGGCTCTTGAAGTGAACCCTCTCCACCGCTCCTGCTCATTCCTGCCGCGCGCCTTCTGCCTGGCGCTCCTGTTTCCCTTCATTGCCGCCTGTGCTGGCGATCCTCCGGCCCTCGCCTCGCCGGCCTCCGTTTCCTTCGAGGCAAGGCCCGCGCTCCGCCTGGACATCGCAAGCGTGACGATGGACAGCCGGTTCAATTCCTCCGGCCGCGAGCCTTATGTCGAGCATCTTCACAAGGTGACACCTTCGACGATCGCGCGGAGCTGGGCCGATGCGCGCCTCGTCGCGAGCGGCAATCGCGGCACGGCGGTGCTCACCGTTCTCGACGGCACGGTGACGCAGGAGCGGCTCGAAAAGAAAGGCGGCCTTACCGGCCTTTTCGGCGACCAGCTCGACACGCGGCTGAAGGCTCGCCTCAAGGCGCGGCTTGTCGTGGAGCGCCCGACGCCGGATGGCGGTTCGGGAGCATGGTCCGCCGACGTCGATGTGACCGCCGAACGCACAGTCCTCGAAAGCGCGAGTCTCAACGAGCGCGATGCGGCCTATGCGGCGCTGATGCAGGCGCTGGCAGCGAGGTTCGATGCCGAACTGACGGCGGAAGTGCAGCGCAGTATGGCTCCGGTGCTGCGATAGCGCTCAGATCGGCCGCCCGGACACGAAGTCGGCCAGCCGCCCCATGAATATCTCGCATTCGGCGATCTGCGAAAGCTCGATGAATTCGTCGGGCTTGTGCGCCTGCGCAATGTCGCCGGGGCCGCAGACGACGGTCGGAATATCCGCAAGCTGAAAGAGCCCGGCCTCCGTGTTATAGGAAACGGCCTCCGCCGAGTTGCACTGCGCGAGCTTCATGACGAGCGTCTCACCCGGATCGCCGTCAAGGGCGGCAAGGCCCGGCGATTGCGCGCGGGCGACGGTTTCGATCTTCGCGCCGGGGAAGACGGCGCGCATGCGCGGCAGCACCTCTTCCTCCGCATAGGCGTTGAAGCGGGTGACGATCTCCGATGGATCGGCATCCGGAAGCGAACGGTATTCCCAGAGGAAAGAGCAGCTCTTCGGAATGATGTTGAGCGCCGTCCCGCCCCTGATGGTGCCCACATTGATCGTCGTATAGGGCGGGCTGAAGTGGCCCGACGCATCGCCGCGCTCGCGCATCTCCGCCGCGAGCGTCATCAGGAAGGAAATAAGTTCCACCGCATATTGAATGGCGCTGACGCCGAGATGCGTCTGGCTCGAATGGAATTCGAGGCCCGTCACTTTCGTGGTGTAGGACTGGATACCCTTGTGCGCGTTCACGACCTTCATGGAGGAGGGTTCGCCGACGATGACGATCTGGGGTCGCGGCAGATTGCGGATGATGCTTTCGATCATCGGGCGGACGCCGAGGCAACCCACTTCCTCGTCATAGGAAAGCGCGAGGTGAACCGGCATCTTCGGCCCGCCCTTCAGGAACTTCGGCACATAGGCGAGCGCAATGGCGATGAAGCTTTTCATGTCGCTCGTCCCGCGTCCGAAAAGCCTGCCATCCTTTTCGACGATGCCGAAGGGGTCGCTCGACCAGTCCTGCCCTTCGACGGGAACGACATCCGTATGCCCGGAAAACACGATGCCGCCGGGCTCCGTTTCGTCCCCGAGCGTCGCGAAAAGATTGGCCTTGGTGCCGTCCTCGTTCATCATCCGCCGCGACGGGACGCCGTGGCTTGCGAGATAGCTCTCCACGAACTCGATCAGCGCCAGATTGGAAAGGTGGCTCGTCGTATCGAAGGAGACGAGCTTCTCGATCATCTCCCGGGGCGTGAAGACTTGCGGCGAGGCCATGGGCACCGGTTTTCCAGCATTAGAGGATGGCGATAGCGTGCGTCATCCTAAACCGGTGTGGCGCGGGAAGCGAGACGCGCGAGGTTTCAGTGCAGCATCCGCATCGCATGCGGGCAATCGAGCGAGAAGGCGGGGATGTCGACCTCGAAGGTCTCGCCCGCATCGGTCTCCATCTCGTAGTTGCCGAACATGATGCCCGACGGAGCGCCGAGCGGTGTGCCGCTCGTATATTCGAAGGTTTCGCCGGGCTTGAGCACCGGCTGTTCGCCGACAACGCCGGG
>JACIYQ010000130.1 GCA_014359855.1 Parvibaculum sp. | reverse complement strand
GTCATTCTGTCGAGTTCACCGAGCGTCCGTCCTGAAATCAACGCCACCGCGCCGCCCAGGCTGTCCATGAGGCTCAGCAGGATTTCCGGAAGATCGGGATCGATCCTGACGGCATCGGGCGTCGGGGCGAGTTCCGCCAGCGTACCGTCGAAATCGAGAAACAGCGCCCAGTCGTTTCGCGGGGCGGGCAGCGCGCGCCCGTCGTCGTTCATGGCGTTTCTTCCGTCTATGCCGGTTGTCCCGCGACAAGCTCCGCCTCGCCGCAGTCGCGAGGTGTATCCGCGTCGTCGGGGATGCAGATGCGGAATGTCGCGCCGGAGGCATCGCTCCGCACGAGTTCGATATGACCGCCATGTATGCGCGCGAGTTCGGCGGCAATGGCAAGACCCAATCCCGTGCCGTCGGCGCGCCCACTGCCGGAGAAGGCTTCGAAGAGATGCTCGCGCGCACGGGGTGGAAGGCCGGGGCCGGTATCCGACATCTCGATATGCACATGATCGCCGGCACGATGCGCCGAGAGGCGGATGTCGCCCCCTCTCATCCTTCCCGCGCTTTCCTCGGTCAGCGCCTGCGCGGCGTTGCGCGCCAGGTTGAGGAGCAGACGAAAGAGCTGGTCGGGGTCCGCATCGACAATGAGATCGGGCGGGACTTCGTTGATCCAGCGGACGGGATATGTCTCCGCCCAGGCGGCTTCCGCCACCTCGTCCGCCAGCGAGGCGAGCGTGACCTTGCGGCGTTGCGGTGCGGGTTCCTCCGCGCGGCCGAAGCGGAGCGACTTCGTGCAGAGGTCGATTGCCCGGTCGATCGAGGCGATGAGACGGGGCGCAAGATGCTGCACCGCCGGGTCCTCGATCGTCCCCATGCGGTCGGAAATGAGTTGCGCACTTGCCAGGATATTTCTCAAATCGTGATTGATCTTGCTCACCGCCGAGCCGAGGGCCGCAAGATGCGCCTTCTGCGTGAGCGTCGCACGGATTTCCTTCTGCATCGCCGAGAGTTCGCGCTCCGCCACACCGATTTCGTCCGCGCGGGCCGACGGTGCGATGACGCGGCGCGCATCCTCCGGATTGCGGCGGAACGCAACCATGTTGCCTGTCAGGCGGCGCATCGGGCGCACGAGAACGAAATGCAGAACGAGATAGACAAGCCCCGCCGTGATGACGGAGATGACAAGCGAGAGCAGAAAGATGTTCTTGCCGTACTGGATCACGGCGCGGCACAACGGCGTTTCGTCGAACACGATCTCGATCGACTCGCCCGCGCCGAAACGCGGTTGGCCGGTCACGAGAACGATGCGGCCTTCGCCCTCGAACATCGTCTCGAAGGCATCCATGATGAGGTTCATGGCCGTCATTCCACGAAGATCGAAGCTCTTGTCGACCATGGGCGGCATGTCCTCGCTGAGAACGAGGCGGCGCGCGTCGTCGCGGTGGAGTGCAACGGCATAAACCTGCGCGTTCCGGAGAAGTTCCTCCCGGAGCGCGGGCGACACCATATTGTCGGGACGTGCCTCCAGCGCGAGCGATGCGATCTGTGCGGCGGCAAGGCGCTGCTCAAGCCAGTTCAGCCTGAAGTTCGCAACCGAGGGCACGAAGATCAACACTTCGGCCAGCATGACGAAGAGAATGGTAAGGACCAGCAGGCGGCGGGAAAGGGAACCACGTAGCGGCCGCAACAAGCGCGCCAGCCGCCCCCCGGCAAT
Organism: Parvibaculum sp.; assembly: GCA_014359855.1. Lineage (GTDB taxonomy): Bacteria > Pseudomonadota > Alphaproteobacteria > Parvibaculales > Parvibaculaceae > Parvibaculum. The sequence goes on along the minus strand of JACIYQ010000130.1, from coordinate 3,605 downwards.
TCCTCTCGCTCTTTCTGCCTTTGCGTTCATTCGCGGATCGCGCTCCGATGCGTCTTGTCCCCCAATCCTATCCGAACAGGGAGAGAAAGCGCACCAGCATCCTCGTCTTGGGGCTGAAGAGGGCCGGCGTGTAGTAGGAGCCCGCCACGCGCTTGCTGATTTCCGAGAAGGTCGGATAAGGCACGATGACGCCTGCCATGGCGCTCAGCTTCAGTGCATTCGACTTGGCGAGAACCCACGGCAGAATCAGTTCGCCGGCATGCGGGCCGACGATGGTGGCCCCGAGCACACGCGCATGGCTGTCGGTTATGACCTTGATGACGCCTTCGGTCTCGCGTTCGGCCTGGGCACGGTCGTTCTCCGCCATATGCCAGCGCAACACGTTGATCTTCGGATGGCGCTCGCGGGCTTCTGCCTCCGTCTCGCCGACATGCGCGAGCTCGGGTTCCGTATAGGTGACCCAGGGCACCGCGCTGTGGTCGGCGCGGGCGGGCACGCGGAAGAGAGCATTCCGGATGACGATGCCCGCGTGATAGCCCGCGACATGAGTAAACTGCAGCCCGCCCGCCACGTCGCCGATACCGAAAATGCGCTTGTTGGTCGTGCGCAGCCGTTCATCGACCTTCAATCCCCGCTCGGTGTAGTCGACGCCCGCCTTTTCGAGGTCGAGGCCTTCGACATTCGGGCGGCGGCCGGTCGCAACGAGAAGATGCGATCCTTCGATCCGTCGCGTTTCGTCGCCAACCGAAATCTCGACCGCGATATTCTTTTCCTCGCCGGAAACGGAGAGCACCTTCGCGCCTTCCAGTATCTCGACGCCATCGCGGCGAAGACGGTCGAGGACGATGGCGGACAGTTCCGGGTCCTCGCGGCCCAGCGCGCGCAACCCTTCGATCACCGTGACACGCGCACCGAGGCGGCGATGCGCCTGCGCCATTTCCATGCCGATGGGGCCGCCGCCAATGACGATGAGGTGGGCGGGACATTCCTTGTTTTCGAAGAGGTTTTCGTTCGTGAAGAAGGGAACCTTGTCGAGGCCGGGAATGGGCGGCGCCGATGCGCGCGACCCCGTGGCGATGACGAAGCGCCGTGCGGTTATCTCTGTGTCGCCCGCGAGCACGGTGCTGCCGTCGCGGAAGCGCGCATGGTCCTTGATGACGGTGACGCCGAGCCCTTCGAAACGCGCCACGGAGTCGTTTGGTGCGATAGCGCCGATGACGCTGTGGACATGTGCATGCACCTTCGCGAAGTCGACTTTCGCCTCCGCCGGCGCGACACCAAAAGGCGCGCCCGCGCCCATGCGATAGGCCTGCTTCGCTGCGGCGAGAAGCGCCTTGGACGGCACGCAGCCGGTGTTCAGGCAATCGCCGCCCATCGCGTCGCGCTCTATGAGCACCGTACGTGCGCCCATCTGCGCGGCACCTGCCGCTACGGAAAGGCCGCCGGAGCCGGCGCCGATAACGCAGATGTCAGCCTTTATCCTCTTGGCCATGGGTATCCTCGAATGGTTTTGCGGGAATTATTCAGGTGACGGCGCAGAGGCGAAGCGGCGATAGACGACGGGCAGGAGCGCGAGCAGAGCGAGCGCGAGGATCGGCCCCAGAATCTCCGGTTCGAAGATCAGGCCGAGATCCGGGTCGCGGCCCGCATCGAAGATCGCGCCAAGCCCGTTGCCGAGGCTCGCGAAAACGAAAGTGCCCGGAATGATGCCGAGAAAGGTCGTCACGACGTAGGTCCTGAGCGGCACTCCCAGAAAGGCCGGAGCAAGATTGACGAGAAAGAACGGGAAAACAGGCACGAGCCGCAGCACCAGCATGTAGCTGAAGGCGTTCTTGCCGAAGCCGTCCTCGAGCTTGCGGAGTTTCGGCCCGGCCTTTTCACGCAGCGTCTCTCCGAGCGCCGTCCTCGCGGCCAGAAAGATCGCCGTCGCGCCGATGGTCGCGCCGAAAACGGTCAACAGGCCGCCGAAGACCGTACCGAAGAGAAAGCCGCCCGTGAGCGTCGCCACGAGCCCGCCCGGCAGGGAAAAGGCGACCATGGCGATGTAGGCGAGCACATAGACGAAAGCCGCCAGCGCCCAGTTCTCAGCCACCCAGGCGGACAGGGCCTGCCGGTTGTCACGCAGCGTGTCGAGCGTCACATAGCGGTCGAGACCAAGCGCAAAGAAGGCGCCGAGCCCCGCCGCCAGGATCAGAAGCGGCAGGAAGCGGCGGAGCGCGCCGGAGCGGCGATTTTCGGGGGCGGTGTCCGTCATTGGCGGTTCTCCGGCTCGGCCGCGTCGTTGAGCGACCAGTCATAATCATAGGACGCGACGCCGGAGACGTTTTCCAGTGCCGCGGCAAGATCGGGGCCTGCATATTTGCGGAGTTCGGCGAGGACGCCATCCTCCGTGCCGCCGAAATCCTTCATGTACCATTTGAAAATACTGGACGCCGTGAGCTTGTCCCCGTCGACGCGGGCGCCCCTCGGGCTGTTCACATAGGCGCGGGCTGCCCGGTCGAGCATGGCATCGAGTTCATCGGCGGTATAGGGTCTGGCGGCGAGGTCCGGGCACCCTACCGAGGCGCAGTTCACCGCGTAATGCACGCGGCTGTCGCCGAAATCGGGCCGCAGGATGCCGTGTTCAATGTCATCGAGGGAGAGTTCCCGGCCGGCGACGGTCACGAGCTTCTTTCCCCACGGGCCGGTCGAGAACAGGCCGGGCGATATGGCGATGTCGCGGATCGAGGCGACCGGGTAATGGTCAGCCACCACCTCCACCGTCAGCGCATTGTAGAGGTTGACCCAGAAAGCGAAGGCCTCGCCGCGCGGCAGGAGGTCCGGGTCCATGGCTTCCAGCGAGGCGATATAGGCCCGGAGCGCGGCCCGATCCTCACTGTCCGCCTTCAATGCTCCATAGCCGAAGCGGTTGGGGGCGCCGCCCAGGCCTTTCTCCAGATAGACCTCGAGCAGGCGGGCCCAAGGGGCGTGGTCAGGGGTCAATTGAGCGGCTCCGGCCGGTGAGACGAAGAAAAAGAAAGCGAACAAAAAGAGTACAAATAGCCGGAGGCTGCGGGTCGCCGGGGCGGTGATGGGGACAATGCGCATGGTGCCGGGACATTACGCGCAATTGGCCGTGGCGGAAGGCCCCCTCACCCGTTTGTGAGACAAGTTCAGCCCCGGTGATCGGCCCGGAGACCGGCAAGCTCAAATGCCCGGCTACCGTTGACTTTCCGGCGGCTTATCGCTTATACACCCCGCCAGACAGCCGTCGGGCGGCAACGCCTGCGGCTCTTGTTTTTATTGGCATTGAGAGGCGGCCCCAAAGCCGCCCCCGGAGCCGGACCAGCCAGCGGATTGGCAGGCCCCGCGCTCGGCCCAGATCCGCCGGAGAAGAGACGTGAAACGGACCTATCAACCGAGCAAACTCGTCCGCAAGCGCCGCCACGGTTTCCGTGCGCGCACCGCGACCAAGGGCGGCCGTCAGGTGCTGGCAGCGCGCCGGTCCAGGGGACGCAAGCGGCTCTCGGCCTGATCCTTCGGCAGTGGTGTCCGGCATCGCGCCAACGGGTTTCGCCCCGACGCTCATTTCAGTTGAGGCTCCGCTGCACGCCGCATTGCGGAGC
>JACIYQ010000013.1 GCA_014359855.1 Parvibaculum sp. | reverse complement strand
TAGGCGACGGCGTTCCAGTAGAGCGCCTCGCCCGTCTGGCGCAGGGGCGGCAGCGTGCCCGCGCTGTAGGCCCTGGCGATGGCGCCGAAGACGAAGCCCGCGAACATCGGCTCGCTGTCGAGAAAGCGGTGGCCGAGTTCGAGACCGGTGTCGAGATCCTCAAGGCCGGCTGTGCCGCCCGCCAGCGCCTTTTCCAGCCGGTTGAAACGATAGAGATCGCTGACGCCGATGCGGCGGAACATCGCTGCCGAGCGCTCGCCGATCACGGTTTGCGCCGCCTCGTCCATGAAGGCGGCCGAGGCGGGAGCTGACGCTATGGCGAGCGCCCATGCGCCGAGGAAGGCTGCGGCAAGAAAAGGCAATCGGAGCATGTCGCGGTCCCGCGTGAAGCGCCCGCCCGGAGCGGCGGCGCGGGCGATTATGGGCCGCGAAAGCTGAATAAAGGCTTGTTTCGGGGCTCAGCCCTTCAGGCGGCGTTTTCTGGGCTCATCGACGAAGACCATCGTGACGACGGAGGCGGCGAGGACGGCGATGGAGAGCGAGAAGAGCGCCGTGAAGGAGACGCCCGCCGCCGTGAGGCCGGCGGAGAAATTGCGGAAGCCGGTGAGGCGGCCGCGCAGGCGCAGCGGGATGACCTTGGCCATCAGCGTGTTGAAGATCACCGCCTGCATGCCGTTGAAAAGGCCGAAGACGCAGAGGAAGCCGATGGCGGTGACGAGCGCAAGGCCGACCGCGAATGCGGAGCCGGAGAGAAGATAGATACAGGCCGGAACGAAGGTGGGCGCGTTGACGAGGCAGAAGCCCGTCTGTCCGAGCAGGCCATGGGCGAGGTTGGCGACATAGTTGCGCTTGAGGTTCGCCTCGATCTCGGCCTCATAGGCGGTTTCGGCCTCGGCGAGACGGCGGACGAGTTCTTCCTCGGTGAGCGGCTGGTTCATCTGGCACTTACCTGGCGGCGTCACCTCTGATTCCGATTTTTTGTTTCGAGCATGCTTCCCAAAACCGGTATCCACTTTTTTTTCGACCCTCCCCGAGGGGAGGGTGGGAAGAGAGGACGGAAAGCTAGTCCCGCAACCATTCCTCGCGCGCGCGGGCGCCGGGGCCTTGTGACAGTGTTCTCGCGAGCCAGTCGAGCAGCGAGCGGATGGTGGACTTCCCGTCGGGGCCTTCGCCGGTGAGGGAGAAGGGCGGGTTCACGACGATCATGCCGGAGCCGGTCATGCGGGCGGGATCCGCGGCCCTGACGTGAAGTTCGAGGGCGAGCGTCTTCGGCGGGCCTTCGGCGGCGAGGCGCTCAAGAAAGGCGCCGGAGACGGAGGGGTCCTTCACTGGATACCAGAGAAGGAAGGTGCCGGTGGCGAAGCGGCGCGTCGCTTCGCCGAGCGCGCGGGCGAGGGTGTCGAACTCGCCGCGATCCTCGAAAGGCGGGTCGATGAGGACAAGCCCGCGCCGCTCCTTCGGCGGCAGCATGGCCTTCAGCGCGGTATAGCCGTCCATCTCGTGACACTTCACGCGGGCGTCGCGGCGGAAATTGGCGCGGAGCGTGGCGGCGTCCTCGGGGTGGAGTTCGCAGAAGGCGAGGCGGTCGTTCGCGCGGGCGAGATGCGCCATGAGCGCGGGCGAGCCCGGATAGAGCGCAAGCGGAGAGCCGCCAAGCGCGCGCACGGCGTCGAGATAGGCGCCAAACGCGGGGTGGGGGTCGGTGGCGGCGAGAAGGCGCGCGATGCCTTGGCCATATTCGCCGGTCTTTTGCGCTTCCTCGCCCGAAAGGTCGGTCATGCCGGTGCCCGCATGGGTGTCGAGCAGGAAGAAGGGTTTCTCCTTCTTCTTCAGGTGTTCGACGACGAGAGCGAGAACGGCATGTTTCATCACATCGGCGAAATTGCCGGCATGATAGGCGTGGCGGTAGTTCATGCGAGTCCGAGGGTGACAAAGACGGCGACGATGCCGCCTGCTGCGAGAGCGAGCAGCGCAAGCGCGGGAACGGCGCCCGCGCCGCGCCCGGCGAAGGTGAGAATGTAGACGCCTTTGAGCACATTGTTCGAGGAAGCGGCAATGAGAATCGCGGCGGCGTCGAGCGAAAGCGCTGCGGAGCCATGCGCCGCCTGGGCGATGGAGAGCACCAGCGGATCGACATCGGTGATGCCCGCGAGCGCGGCGAGCGCGAAAAGGCTTCCCTCGCCGAGATTGGCATTCGCCCAGCCGACGGCGAGCGAGAGTGTGATGAAGAGCAGCGCGAAGATGACCGCCGTCTGGATTTCGAGCGGGTTCGAGGGCGGAAGAACCTCGTCCGCGGCATTCGGCTGCGTGTCGTCCCTGCGCCAGTAGAGCGCGGCGGCGATGACCAGGCCGAGGGCGAGAAGCGCCATGAGCGAGGGAGCGAGCGCGACGGCGAGATCGGCATTGAAGATGGCGACGACGATCAGGATGCGCAGGAACATGACGCTCGTCGACAGGACCAGTGCGGCATGCAGCGCCGGGACGGCGCCCGCCGCGCGCGCGCGGCGCGAAAGAACGACGGTCGTCGCCGTGGATGAATAAAGGCCGCCAAGCGCGGCCGAATAGAGAAGGCCGCGCCGCGGCGTGACGAAGCGCTGCACAATGTAGCTCGCATAGGAGAGCGTGCTTACGACGACGACGGCGAGCCAGACCTGATAGGGCGTGATGCTGGTGATGTCGGTGACGGGCTCGTCGGGCACAAGCGGAAGGACGATGCCGATGACGATGAGGAACTTGGCGAGCGTGGCGAGTTCGCCGCCGCCGACCGTTTCGGCAAAGGCGTGAAGACGTTCGCGCGCGCCGGTGAGAAGGACGGCGGCAACGGCGATGGCGACCGGCACCCAGAGCGGCTGGGTGAGCGTCACCGGACCGAGAAGATAGGCGATGAGGTTTCCGACCAGCGCCATGATGCCGCCATCGAGGCGGATGCCGGGCTCATGCTCGATGCGCGGTTCGTCGCGCTGGATGGCGAGGCGATGCCAGTACCAGATCGACAACCAGGCGCCGAGCACGACTAGACCGCCGAGAAAGAGAAGCGCGGTTTCGGGCATGAGCGCATAGAGAAGCGCACCGCTGAGCGCGAGGAGGGGAAAGGTGCGCACACCGCCGGGCGCCTTCAAGCGGCGGGCGCCGAAATATTCCTCGAAGGCGAGGCCGAGGAAGAAGCTCAGGCCCAGCAGAACGAGAAGCCGCTCCGGCGCAAGCAGGGCGTCAGGCAGTCCGTCGAGAAAGGGAATGGCGCTTTGCTCTTCCATCGCGGGGCTCACTTCGCAAGGACGCCCGCGTCGAGAAGCGCGGGCTCGAAAGGAATGACGATGCGGGGATCGGGATGGATGCCGTCCGCCGGTTTGCCGCGATAGCCGATGCGGGCGAGAATATCGCGGATGAGATTGAGCCGGGCGTGGCGCTTGTCGTCGGCGCGGACGACATTCCACGGCGCGACCTGCGTGTGGGTGCGCAGGAGCATCTCGTCGCGGGCGCGGCTATAGGCGCTCCAGTGCTTCAGGGCGACCTTATCGACAGGAGAAATCTTCCACTGCTTGAGCGGATCCTCGCGCCGGTCCTGAAGGCGCTTCTTCTGCTCGGGTTTCGAGATGTCGAGATAATATTTCACGAGCTGGATGCCGGAGCCGACCAGCATGTCCTCATACATGCCGACGGAGGTCATGAAGCGCTCATAGTCCTTGTCGCAGCAAAAGCCCATGACGCGTTCGACGCCGGCGCGGTTGTACCAGGAGCGGTTGAAGATCACGAGTTCCTGCGCGGCGGGCAGATGCTCCGTGAAGCGCTGGAAATACCATTCGGTCTGCTGCCGGTCGGAGGGTTTGCCGAGTGCGACGACACGCGTCTCGCGCGGTGAGAGGTGTTCGACGAGGCGCTTGGCGATGCCATCCTTGCCGGCGGCGTCGCGTCCCTCGAGGATGACGAGGAGCTTGCGGTTTTCGGCGATGATGTCGCGCTGAAGCTTCACCAGCTCGACCTGAAGGCGATAGAGCTCGTCCTTGTATGCCTTGTGGGAAAGCTCTTCCGGCAGCTTGGGCGGCTCGCTGGAGGTCTTTTCCTTCTTTTTCTTTTCGCTTGCTGACATCGCTTCCGGCGGCCTCCGAAGCAGGTACAGGGAGAAGCTAGCCGGTATTTCCCGCATCGTCACCCGATGCCCGCTCAGGGGCTTGACCGGAGCGGCGGGGTCTGCCATTTCTTGAGATGTTATAACGTAACATTATCTCAGGGGGCAGTCATGCGGGCCGGGGAGCATCTTTGCGCGGATCGGAACGAGGCGGAAGTGTGCGGGCGCCACGGGGCGAGGCCTCGCGCGGCGCTTCTCGGCGTATCGGTTTTCGCGCTTGCCGCCATGTCCTTTTCCGCGTTTGCCGCGAAACCGGCTTTCGCGCAGGAGATCGCGGCCGGGGACGATACGGAGGAGGCAGCGGCATCACAGGCCGCCGTGGACCTGCCCGAAGTCGTGGTGACGGCCTCACCGCTTGCCACGCCCATCGACGAGCTTGCGGCGCCCGTCGACATCGTCACGCGCGACGGCATTCTCGGCTCCTCCGCGACGACGCTCGGCGCGCTGCTCGGCGACCTGCCCGGCGTTACGCAAAGCTCCTTCGCGGCGGGCGCGAGCCGGCCGATCATTCGCGGCCTCGACAATACGCGCGTTCGAATGCAGGAGAACGGGATCGGCGCGGGCGACGTTTCGGCGGTGAGCGAGGATCACGGCGTGCCGATCGATCCGCTCTCGGCCGAGCGCGTGGAAGTGGTGCGCGGGCCGGCGACGCTGCGCTATGGAAGCCAGGCGATGGGCGGCGTGGTCAACGTCATCAACAACCGCATTCCAAAAGCCGTACCGAAAGGCGGCTTTGCCGCGGAGGCGGGCGCGAGCTACGACAGCGTGAGCGACGGGCGGCAGGGCCACGGCAAGATGGAGGCGGCGGCGGGCGATGTCGTTTTCCATGTGGATGGTTTTGCGCGGAAGACGGACGATTACCGCATTCCGGGCGCGACGAGCCGGCAGAGCGAAACCTGGACGGAAACCTCTGGCGTCGCGGGCGGCGCTTCGGTCATTCTGGGCAATGAGGATTTCGACGGCTATGCGGGCGGCGCGATCAGCTATTACGACAGCAAATACGGCATTCCCGCGCCGGGCGATCCGCTGAACCCGGTCCACATCGACATGCACCAGACGAAAGTGCAGCTCGGCAGCGAACTCGAATTCGCGGACGGCTTCCTCGCGGGTGTGAACCTCGCGGGCGGCTATAGCGATTACAGCCATGGCGAGGTCGATGCGACGGGTGTCACGGGGTCGCGTTTCGACGACGAGGAATGGGAAGGCCGCGCGGAGTTCCTGCACCGGGCGGTGGGGTCTTTCACGGGCGCCTTCGGCGTGCAGCTTCACCGGCGCGAGATCGTGGCGGCGGGCGAGGGCGGGGAACTGCTTGCGCCGAGCGAAACGGAATCGGCGGCGGCCTTCCTCTTCGAGGAAGTGCCGCTTGCGGGCGAGACGCTGAAATTGCAACTGGCGGGGCGCGTCGAATATGCCGACGTTTCGGGCCGCGCGCTCGATGCGAGTATTCCGCTCGCGCCGACGGATTTCGCGGTGTCGCGAAACTTCACGCCGGCCAGCTTCTCGGCGGGACTTGTCTACAGTCCCGCGCCGAAATGGGTGTTCGGCGTCACCGCGCAGCATGTGGAGCGGGCGCCGGATGCGCTCGAACTCTTCTCCAAGGGACCGCATGAGGCGACGGAGACTTTCGAGATCGGCGATCCGGCGCTCGGCAAGGAAAAGGCATTGAGCTTCGAGATCAATGCGCGGCGCGAGGGCGACGATTATTCCTTCGAGGCGGCGGTGTTCCATACCTCGTTCAGCGACTTCATCTACAAGCGCCTGACGGGCGAGGTCTGCGACGACACATACGACACCTGTACGCCGCATGGCGCGGGCACGGAACTCGACCAGGTGCTGTTCACGCAGGAAGATGCGACGTTTCGCGGCTTCGAAACCAAAGGCAGCGTGACGCTGATGCGCCGGGGCACGGCGCGGGCGGGCGTTACCGGCCAGTTCGACATGGTGCGCGCCGAACTCGACAATACAGTTTCGGGGAGCGGCAACGTGCCGCGCATTCCGCCGATGCTGGCGGGAGCGGGCGTGTTCTATGCGGGTGAGTGGGTTTCCGGCCGCTTCGGCTTCCTGCATGCCTTCGCGCAAGACCGGTTGTCCGCTGGCGAGACGGAGACGGGAAGCTATACCGATCTCAAGGGCGAGGTCCGCTATCTGCTGCCGCAAGAGATGACGGGCGGAAACGCCATCGAGCTCGCGCTGGTTGGCGAAAACCTGCTCGATGCCGACATCCGCAACCATGTGTCGTTCAAGAAGAATGACGTGCTGCAGCCGGGACGCAATGTGCGCTTCGTGGTGACGGCGCGGTTCTAGAGCATGATCCGGTCACACGGAACCGGGGCATGCTCCAGCTTTCTCCATTTTGTCGCATTTTCGACGGTCAACCGGCGTCCACCTGACCGGAAAAATGCTCCGGAAAGCCTCCGGTTTCCTTCCCGAACGGTCTCTTCGCAGCGATGCCGCGAAGAGACCGCGCGCGTCCCTGCGGAAGGGGTGTGCGAGATCGTCGCGATTGTTCCGTTTCGGGACAATTCCGGCACCCCCATTCCGCCCGCGTAACCCTATTTTAGGGTCCTGCTCCTTATAAAAGGCCGAGTTCACGCAGGATCCGGCTTGCCGGTTCCTCGACGCGGAAGGACAGAAGTGGCCGAGAGAGGCACGGGAGAGGGACCCGAACCTACACCGGTTTCCCCGACAGGAGTGGCAGGCAAGCCGCCGTCATCCGCGAGAGTGCGGACGGCGACTGCCTTGTTGCGCGCGAAAATCTCGGACCAGTTCGTCTCCGTTCGCGCCAAGGTGGTGAGCCTGCTCACGCTGACCGGCGCCGTTCTTATCGTGCTGAGCGGTCTCTTCGCCGTCTACGATTTCCAGTCAAACCTCGCTCTTAAAGTTTGGTCGCGCGCAGCGGGCGTGGGCGAGGCCATTGTCCATGCAGCGCGAAATGCGGAAACATTTGGCGATATCGAACCTGTAATCCAGGCGGTGGCGGGCGCACCGGCGCTCAAGGGCGCGGCGGTTGCGGGGAACGACGGCCGGGTCATTCTGTCCTCGCTTCCCTCATGGAAGGACAAACGGCTCGAGATCGAGGTTGAACTCGAACCCGGCAAGACGGTGGCGATTCCGCAGCAGAAGCGGCTTGGCGGTTATGGCCGCTATCCCGGCGACTACGTACTTGCCGTCGAGTTTCCGCGCATGAACCGGACTGCGACCGTTCTCATCCGCGTCGATGCGGATCTGCTTGCCTCCCAGACCGTGGCGGATGCCTGGCATCTGATGACCTGGCTCGTTATCGCGGTCATCCTCGCGATCCTGTCGCTGTCGCTGCTCGTCCACCGCGTCGTCGTCGCTCCCATCGAGGCGCTCAAGCGTTATGCCGAGACGGGCGGCGAGGGCAAGGCGGAAGCGGCGGGACCGGACGACGAGATCGGGATCATCGCCCGCGCGCTCTCGGACTCCTTCAGGGCAAAGTCGGATGGCGAGGCGCGGCTCGTTGCGCTGGCCGCGACGGACGGGCTTACCGGGCTTGGCAACCGGACGTATTTCAAGGCGCAGCTTGCAGCCGACGTCGGAGCAGGAGAAAGGCTCAACGGGAATGCTGCCGGGGGGCGTAATGTCGGGGTGATGATCCTCAATCTCGACAATTTCAAGGACGTGAACGACACGCTGGGACACGATGCAGGCGACAAGCTGTTGCAGCGCACGGCGGAAATCCTGCGCGGCTGCGCGCGCGAGGGCGATACGGTGGCGCGCATCGGCGGCGACGAATTCGGCGTCATCATGCCCGGCATCAAGAACGCGGACGATGCGCTGCAGCTTGCAAGCCGTCTCGTGCGTGCCGTCGGTGTTCCTTTCCGGCTCGGCTCGCAGGATGTGCAGCAAGCAGCCTGCGTCGGCCTCACGCTCTATCCGCAGGATGGGCGCGACGCCGATGTGCTGATCAAGAATGCCGACCTTGCGCTGTCGCGCGCAAAGCTCGAAGGCGCGGGAGCCTGCGTGCTCTACAGGCACGAACTTCATTTGCGCGCGATCGAGCGCAACACGATCGAACGCGATCTGCGCGCGGCGCTCGCGAAGGACCAGCTCACGCTTTTCTATCAGCCGAAGATCGACATTACGAGCGGGCGCGTGGTCGGTGCGGAAGCGCTTGTCCGCTGGCGCCACGAGGAGCGCGGCTATGTGCCGCCTTCGCTCTTCATTCCCGTCGCGGAGCGGAGCGGGCTTGTCGTGCCGCTGACGAAATGGGTGCTGAACGAAGCCTGCCGGCAGAACCGGGAATGGCAGGACCAGGGATTGACGAAGATCGGCCTGGCGGTGAATGTTTCGGCCATCGACCTCAGGCGGACGGACCTGACAGATACGATCGCGAATGCGCTGATCCGGAACGGTCTCTCGCCGCAATATCTCGAACTCGAAGTCACCGAAAGCATGGTGATGCAGGATGTCGACGTGGTGATCGGCACACTGCGCCGTCTGCGCGGGCTCGGTGTGGGTATCGGCATCGACGATTTCGGCACGGGTTATTCCTCGCTCGCCTATCTCAAGCGCTTCCCGGTGAAGCGGCTCAAGATCGACCGCAGCTTCGTTCACGATGTCGCCGACCGGCGCGACGGGCATGTGATCCCCAAGGTCATCATCGACCTTGCGCATGCGCTCGGCATGAAGGTGGTGGCGGAGGGTGTCGAGACGGCCGACCAGTATGAGCGCCTGCAGGCGCTTGGCTGCGACGAGGTGCAGGGATATTTTGCCGGCCGCCCGATGCCTGCGGCCGAATTCGAGGTCTTCCTGCGCAATTCGCCGGCAGGGGGACTGCGCGGTGAGGCGAAGGCAGCAGGCGGCACGGCCGCCTGACTTTTCCAGAATTCCATCCCGGCTTTACGCAAGGTAGCGCGGCGGATTTTGCTTTCCGCGCGGCGCAGCTTTACGACATCGTCAGGGACGCTAAACTTCCCGCCAGATAACTCAGAACAGAGTGCGGCTCACAATGCCGCGCCGACGGGAGACGGCAGGATGGATCTCGCTTACGGGCCCGAATACGACGCTTTCCGCGCCGAGGTGCGCGATTTCATTGCCAGGCACAAGGACAAGGCGCCGAAGCGCTTCGGCGTGTCGCGGCCTTCGGAGGAATCGCTTGCCTGGCAGTGTCTGCTGCTCGAGCACGGGCTTACGGCGCGGACGATCCCGAAGGAATATGGCGGTTATGGCGCCGAGCCCGACATCCTGAAGTCGCGGATCATCGCCGAGGAGTTCACACTCGCGAAGCTGCCCATGGGGATCGCGAACCAGGGCATTTCGATGCTGGTGCCGACGCTTCTGGAACTCGGTACGGAAGAACAGAAAAAGAAGTGGATCGAGCCGACGCTCAAGGGTGACGTCGTCTGGTGCCAGGGCTATTCGGAGCCGGGATCGGGCTCGGACCTTGCCTCGCTGCAAACGAAGGCGACGGAAGACGGCGACGACTTCATCATCAACGGCCAGAAGATCTGGACCTCGACGGCGCATGCCGCCGACATGATCTTCTGCCTTGTGCGCACGGAGCCCGACGCGAAGAAGCATGAGGGCATTTCCTATCTCATCTTCCCGATGACGACGCCGGGGATCGAGGTGCGTCCCCTGAAGACGATGACGGGACATGCCGAGTTCAACGAAGTCTTCTTCACCGATGTGCGCGTGCCGCAGAAAGACATCGTCGCCGGACGCGGGCAGGGCTGGTTCGTGGCCAATGCGACGCTCAAGCATGAGCGCGGCATGCTCGGCGATCCGAACCAGGCAGGAGCGCGGCTGAAGGAAATCGTCGACCTCATGCATGAGGAGACGATGGACGGAACGCGGCTGATCGACCACCCGGTCTATCGCGACCGGCTGATGCAGTTGCAGGCGCGGGTCTTCGCGATGCAGTTCCATGGGCTCCGGCTGCTGACGGCGTCGCTGAAAAAGGAAGATCCGGGTATCGCGCGGCTGATCGTGAAGTTGCAGGGCTGCGAGATCAATCATCAGCTTGCCGCGCTCGCCATCGACGCGCTGGGCGAAATCGGCGTGCTTTACGGCGATAGCCCGCATCTGCGCGCACATGGGAGCTGGCAGCACCGCTACATGTTCGACCTCGGCCTCATCATCGGGGGCGGTACGGCGCAAATTCAGAAGAACATCATCTCGGAACGCGGGCTCGGCATGCCGCGCGAGCCGAAACCGGCGAAGGCTTGAGGGAGCGGGAACATGGAATTCGGATTGTCGGAAGACCAGAAACTGCTTCAGGAAAGCATCCGGGGAACGCTGGAGCGCGTGTCGCCGCTGGAGCGCGTGCGTGCAGCGGCGGACAAGGGCGAAGCGGAGGCGGCGGACATTGCGCAGGCGCTCACCGAACTCGGCGTCTATGGCATGATGGCGCCGGAGGCGCATGGCGGGATGGGGATGACGCTGCTCGACGCGGCGCTTGTCGCGGAGATGCTCGGGCGATACGTCGCGCCTGCGGGCTTCATCGCGACAGCAGTGATGGCCCCCATCGCGATCGCGGGCGCGGGCTCGAAATTGCAGCAGGAAGCCTGGCTGCCGAAACTCGCGAGCGGCGAAGCGAAGGCGGGTGTCGCCCTCGCGGAGGCGGCGTCGGGCGCGCGCGAAGGTGCGGGCGTGACCGCTGCCGGGGGCAAGCTCAACGGCAAGTCGCTCTTTGCACTTGAGGCCGAAGCGGCGGACGTCATCGTCGTCGCCGACAAGGCGGGCGGGCTTCATCTCGTGAAAGGCGACGCGAAGGGGCTCACCAAGGTGAGGCTCACATCCATCGACCTCACGCGCGGGCTCAGCGAGCTTCAATTCGATAATATGGAAGCGGAGGCGCTTTCGTCTGGCGATGCAGCGGCCACGCTTCGCCGGGTTGTGGATGCGGGGCGGGTGATGCTTGCCGCCGACACGCTGGGCGCGGGCTGGATGATGATCGAGAAGGCCGTGGCCTATGCGGGCGAGCGCAAGCAGTTCGGCCGCGTCATCGGCTCCTTCCAGGCGGTGAAGCATATGTGCGCGGAAATGGCATCGGAACTCGAACCCTGCCGGTCGCTCGTCTGGTATGCGGCGCATGCCTTCGACACGATGCCCGACGAGGCGAGCCTGATGGCGGCACATGCCAAGGGCATGACGGGCGATGTCGGCCGCTTCGTCGCGCGTACCGCGACGGAGGTGCATGGCGGCATGGGCTTTACCGACCTCCTCGGCCTGCATTACTGGTTCAAGCGGATCGGACTCGACCGGCAGTTGCTGGGTTCGCCGGAGCGCGTCCGCCACGAGGCGGCGGTCATGCAGGGCTGGGCGGCATGAAGATTCCCAACAAAGCGACCGAAAAGGCCATCCGGGAATTGGAGCTCGGCAAGGGAACGAAGTTTGCGTCCGTCGGCGCACTGTTTCGCGATGCCGGAATTCGTGCCGGTTCAGTGAGCGCCCCCGCCCCAAACGGCCTGCGATAGTCTGCCTTTGCAGACAAGCTGCGACGACGGGCCGTTTGACCCGCCCCCAGGGGCGGGTGGGAAGAGAGGCAGTGCCTGAGGCTCTTGCCATTCGGCGGGACCGGGCGTCATATGCGCGGCGTCCGTTCTCCTTTTCCGGTGCTCCATGAGCTTTATCGGTTATGTCGCGGCCTTCCTCACGACCTTCGCCTTCCTGCCGCAGGCGCTGAAGACCATCAAGACAAGGGATACATCGGGCCTTTCGCTCGCCATGTATGCCTGTCTGACGGTGGGCATTTTTCTCTGGCTGCTGCATGGCATCCATCAGGGCGACATGGCGCTGATCGGCGCCAATGCCATCACGCTGCTGCTGGCGCTGCCGATCTTCCTGATCGTGCTCGCGAATACGCGGACGGCGCGGCGGCGTGCGGGCGAGAATAAATAGACCTAAGTCTATTTATTTTCTTGCGCGGAGACGCCGTGCCTGCTTGCATGTCGCCAACAATAAAACCCCCTGGAGGACGAAGCATGCGCGCAGCCATTTTCCGCAACGGCGATCTTGTGGCCGGCGAGATGGTGGAGGCGGCGCAGCGCTCGGGTTCAAGCTTCGGCATGGACATGAAGAAGGACATCGTGTTCGGGCACGAATTCTGCGCGGAAGTGCTGGACCACGGGCCGGGAACGGAAAAGAAGCTGAAGGCGGGTACGCGCGTCTGCTCCATGCCCATCGCGATCACCATGAACGGCGACAAGGCGAAGGTCGATCCGGTCGGCTATTCGAACACGGTGCCGGGCGGCTTTGCCGAACGGATGGTGCTGAACGAGCTGATGCTGCTCTAAGTGCCGAACGGGTTGCCGACGGAACAGGCGGCGCTGACGGAGCCGATGGCGGTCGGCTGGCACGCGGTCGAGAAGGCGAACCTGACGCCGGACGACATTCCGCTCGTGATCGGTTGCGGGCCGGTCGGCCTGGCGGTCATCGCGGGCCTGAAAATCAAGGGCGTGCATCCGGTCATCGCGGCGGATTTCTCACCCGCGCGGCGCGCGCGTGGTCGTGGCCGACGTCTGCATGGAACAGGACCGCATCGAGCCTTTCTTCGGCATCAACAAGGAACTGAACGTGCAGTTCGTGCTCGGCTATACGCCGGAGGAATTCGCGCTGACGCTGACCCATCTCGCGGAAGGCGAGATCGACGGCTCGCCGCTTGTGACGGGCAAGGCCGGCGTCGAGGGGGTGAAGGAGGCCTTCAGCGAGCTTGGCAATCCGGAGAAACACGCGAAGATTCTCGTCGAGCCTTGGCGCTGATGTTTCGCGGGCGCTGATACTTCACGCAGGCGGCGCGGTTTCGGCGAAGGAGGGACGCTTCGCGAAGTCGCGCCACCAGCCGGCGAGTTCGGTCTGCCTCTCCTGCCAGCCGAGATCGCCGTGGCGGAAATCGAGATAGCCGAGCGCGGCGCCGACGGCGATGGAACCGAGATCGACCGGCCCGTCCAGCGACACAACTTCATCCTCAAGGACGGCGAGGCTGCGCTCGATGGCGCGGCTCCAGCGGCCGATCCACATTTCCGAACGCTGGGCTTCGGGCCGGTTGCGCTCGAAGACGATGGAGACGGCGGCGTCCATGATGCCGTCTGCCAGCGCCTGATGGCGCAGCACGCGGAAGCGCTCGACATGCGACGCGGGGATCATCGAGGGGCCTTCGAGCGTCACGTCGAGAAATTCGCAGATGAGCGGGCTGTCGAAATAAGAAGAGCCGTCCGGCATGATGAGTGCGGGGATCTTGCCGAGGGGGTTCGCTTCGTGGAGCGATGCGGGGTCTTCCATCGCCGAGACCGTTTCCTCGGTCACGCGGGCGGTCGCGCCCTTCTCGCGGATCATGACGCGAACCTTCCGCGCGAAAGGCGAGGTGTGCGAGCAATAGAGCTTCATCGGGAAAGTCCTTCAAAACGCGGGCCGGGAGGAGAATCGGCGTCATCCTAACCCCAACCGGCGGCCGGGCGGGTGCAAATAACGGCTGGCGCGGAGAGATTATCGGCTAGGATTGACCGTCAGGTATTCGCGGCGAGGCGATGCCGAATTGGACGGCGCGAACGACAGATGCGCCAAGGGGGAGGGGCTCGGCCATGGATGGCGGACTGGTTTTCGTACTTGTTGCTCTGGCGCTTGCGGTCATTTTCCTGCTGCGCGCGGTCAAGATCGTGCCGCAGGGCCATGTCTATACGGTGGAGCGGTTCGGGCGCTACACGCACAGCCTGACGCCGGGGCTCGGGCTCATCGTTCCCTTCGTCGACAGCATCGGCAACAAGGTGAACGTGATGGAGACCGTGGTCGACGTGCCGAGCCAGGAAGTCATCACGCGCGACAATGCGATGGTGACGGTGGACGGCGTCGTCTTCTTTCAGGTGCTCGACGCGGCGAAAGCCTCCTACGAAGTGAACTTCCTCGAAAACGCCATTCTCAACCTCACCATGACGAATATCCGGACGGTGATGGGTGGCATGGACCTCGACGAATTGCTGTCGCAGCGCGATGCGATCAATGCGCGGCTGCTCAATGTCGTCGACGATGCGACGCATCCCTGGGGCGTGAAGGTGACGCGCATCGAAATCAAGGACATCGCGCCGCCGCGCGACATCGTGGACAGCATGGCGCGGCAGATGAAGGCCGAACGCGACAAGCGCGCCGCCATTCTCGAAGCGGAAGGCAAGCGGCAGGCGTCGATCCTCGCGGCCGAGGGTGAGAAGCAGGCGGCTATTCTCGAAGCCGAAGGACGCCGCGAAGCGGCCTATCGCGATGCCGAGGCGCGCGAACGCGAGGCCGAAGCCGAAGCGAAGGCGACGACCGTCGTGAGCGAGGCCATTGCGGCGGGCGACGTGCAGGCGATCAACTATTTCGTGGCCGGCAAATATATCGAGGCACTGAAAGCCATCGCGACGTCGCCGAACCAGAAGCTCGTGCTGATGCCGCTCGAGGCGGCGAGCGTCATCGGCGCGATCGGCGGCATCGGCGACATTGCCCGCGAGGCTTTCGGCGATGGGGGCCCGGGCGGCGCACCGCGCCGCGTTTCTTCCGGCTCGGTGCCGCGCACCGGAGGCGAGTGAGCGATGGAGAGCGATGCGACTATCCTGGAGCTTCTCGGCCGCTGGATATGGTTCATCATCGGCGCCGTGCTCGCCATCGTGGAGCTTTTCGCGCCGGGCGTGCTCGCGATCTGGCTTGCCATTGCGGCGACGCTCGTCGGCGGGCTGCTGCTGGTAATCGACATGCCGGTCGCGGCGCAGATCGCCCTCTTCGCCGTTCTGTCCATCATTCTCGTGTGGGCCTCGCGGCAGTTTCTCACGCGCCATCCCATCGAGAGCGATCATCCGACGCTCAACCAGCGCGGCGTTTCCTATATCGGCCGTATATTCGTCGTGGAGCAGGACATAAGAAACGGCAGCGGGAAGATCCGCGTTGGCGACAGTCTCTGGCTTGCGGAAGGCGAGGACGCCGAAGTGGGCGCGCGGGTGAAGGTCACCGGCGTGAACGGTTCTGCCCTTGTTGTGGTGAAAGCAGACTAGAGGCAGGCCGTACCGGAGGTGTGGCCGTTCATCGCGCGGATGGTGCGCCATTCCACGAAGTCGCGGCAGGTGCGTCCCCGTTCGTCGGTGAATTCGCGAATAGGCGTCACCTTCCCGCTTGCCTTGTCCTGCGCCGTGAACCAGGTGACGGGCTCGCGAAGCGGGACGGTCATCATCTTCGCGACCGCCTCGTCGCGCGCGCTGGATGCCATACCCGTGAGCGAGGGCCCTTCGGAGCCGCCGGCGATGTAGCCCGCGGCAACGCCTGCCGCGACAGCCCATTCCGTACCGCCGCCCGAGCCGATGGCCATGCCGAGCATGGCGCCGCCCGCCGGGCCGGCAAGGCGCGTGCCGCTATCGTCGACAGGCGTATCGATGAGCCCCTGCGGCTTGCGCATGGTGACTTCGGGCTGAGGTAGCGCCTGCTGCGCGCAGGCGGCAAGTGCGGAGAGGGCGAGAAAGGCGGCGGCGAGGCGGGTGCGCATGAGGCTCAGTCCTTGCGCAGGAAAGGCATGAGGAAGCGCCTCAGGGCAGGGCTCATCGCGGCAATCGCGCCTATAATAATCGTGATGAGCGGCAGGCTGCCGGTGCCGCCCTTGACCAGCCCGAGCACGCCCAGCGTCAGGTCGTTCAGCGTGCGCTCAATCGTGTCGAAGTCGCGTTTCACATCGGCGCGTGCCGAGGCGATCGCCTGGTTTGCGAGTTCGAGTTCAAGCCGGTCGGCGCGGCCCGGCGCCTTGGCGGCGAAAAGAAGCGCAACGAAGGCAAGCAGCGTCAGCACACCGCCGGTGATGAGCGCGCCGAGTGGATAGCCGTAGATTTCCGACAGATAGAGAAAGCCGGCGACGATCAGCATGACGATGGCGAAGAGTGCGATGAAGGCGGCGATGCCGACGAGCGAGAGGCGCCGAGCGAGGCGGCGTGCTTCGAGTTCGGCGCGGTAGAGTTCGGCCTCGGCGAGGGCGCGGACTTTGGGTGTGGGATCGATCATGAGGCCTCTCCTATTTCGTCAGAAGACGGCCAATGAGGAAGCCGAGCCCGAAAGCGAGAAGCGCGCTCGGCACGGGATGGGCGTCGATCTGTCCCTGGATGTCCTGGAGGCCTTCCTGGACGCGCTCGCGGACCGCCTCCGCATCGGCAAGGATGCTTTCGGCATCTTCGGGTGCCGCAGCACGGGCTTCTTCCAGCGCCTTCTGGAGCGCTTCGATCTGTGCCTGGAGCTCCTCGACGGTCGCTCCTTCGGCGGATTTCTTTTCGGTCATTTCAGCGCCTCCCGGAGAGAAAGTCTGTGAACGCGATTATTCCTCCGCTTCCGGTCAAGCATAGTCCGGAAAAAGACGTAGACAAGCGGTGCCGGTGGCGCTCAGAGATAAGGCGAGGCGAGCCGGAAGAAAGAATCGCGGACGCGCAGCGGCAAGGCGCGGTTCGCGAGGTCGTCATAGGTGACGGGACGTGCGGTCGAAATCTTCCGCTCGATCAGCCCGTCGAGCTCGCGGGCGAATTCCGATCCGTAACATTCGAGGTTGAACTCGAAGTTGAGGCGGAGGCTCCTGTCGTCCCAGTTGGCGGAGCCGACCATCGCCCACATGCCGTCGACCGTCATCATCTTCGAATGATCGAAGGGGCCGCTTGTCTTCCACACACGGCAGCCGGCACGGGCAAGCCATGCGAGTGCCGGCGTCGAGGCCCAGTCGCAGAAGGGCAGGTTGTTCGTGCTTGGCAGGACGATATCGACGATGACGCCACGCATGGCCGCCAGAGAAATGTTCGTCCTGAGCGTCCCGTCCGGAATGAAGTAAGGCGTGACAATGCGAACATTGTGCCGGGCCTCGGCAAGCGCCCCGAGCAGCGTCCAGCGGATCGGGTTGAGACCCATGTCGGGGCCTGCGGGAAGGCCACGCGCGACGACGGTGCCGGCGGGTTCGATGCCGGGAAACCAGTCGTCGCCTTCGAGAACCTCGCCCGTCGTGAAGTTCCACTCATGGGCGAAGGTGTGCATGAGATGCGAGACGACCGGCCCCTCCACGCGGAAATGGGTATCGTGGATCGGTTTTTGCGGGCCGCTGGCGACCATGTTGCCCTCCGCGATGTTCATGCCACCCGTATAGCCATGCCGTCCGTCCACCACGAAGATCTTCTGGTGATTGCGCATGTTCAGATAAGGCATCTGCCAGGGCATGAAGGAGTGAAGGAAGCGCGCGTAGTCGATGCCTCTCTGCTCGAGGAGGGGAATGATGGAGGGGCGCGAGTACCATGAGCCGACACCGTCGATCAGGAGGCGCACGCGAACGCCACGATCCATGGCATCGGAGAGTGCATCGACGAAGCGCCTGCCGACAGAGTCATTGTTGAAGATGTAGGTCGAGATCGCGATGGAGCGCTCTGCTCGCGAAATCGCCTCCAGCATCGAGGGATAGGCCTCGTCGCCATTCAGGAGGACGCCAACGGCATTTCCCTGCTCGAAGCTTTCGGGAAGAATCTTCTGGCCGAAGCGCGCAAGGCCTTCCAGCTCGCGCAGGCGGACGACGCCCTCGGCGGCGCGTTCTTCAGCTTTCGCGGGGAGCGGCGCCAGAAGCAGCATGTCGTGTTTCTGGCCGCGCAATTCGCGCGCGCGGCGCTGGATGCGGTTCACGCCGAACAGGAGATAGACGATCCAGCCGACGAAGGGGACGAGCACGACGAAACCGACCCAGCTGGCGGCAGCGCGCTCGTCGGTCTTGGTCAGCATGACGTGGATTGCCGCCCCCGCCATTCCGCCGAACTGGATGAGGGCCAGCAGGAAAGGCCAGATATCCCAGAATAGCGTTCCCATGGGCCTCCATATTGGCCGCTACACGTGTTGCCGGATGCGCCGGTCCGGTCCGGGCCGTTCAGTAGCGCAGCGTGAGGCCCAGATAAAGGCCGCGGTCCTCGCCGGGGAAATACCGGGGTTTGGCGGACATGACATCCGCCCGGTCCGCATAGCGCGTATCGAAGATATTGGTCAGCTTGCCGAACAACGCAAGGTTCCCGGTCACGTCATAGTCCGCGCGCAGGTTGAAGATGTCGTGGCCGTCATATTCGACCGTGTTGGCGGCATCCATCCAGTAGGAGTCCATATGGACCCATTCGAGTTCCGCCCGGGCGCGGCTGTCCGGCGGGGTATAGCCGAGACGGACATTGGCGAGCGTGCGGGGCGCGGTGTCGACATCGTCGCCGTCGCGAATGATCTCCGATCCGGCGATATTGTCGAAGGCATAGGTGTGGCGCGCATAGGTGCCCGCCGCAGCAATGTCGAAGCCGAAAGCGAGGGGTGCGGCGAGTTCGAGCTCGATGCCCGCGTGGTTCGTCTTCCCATCAGAGACGTTGAAGCCATTGGCATCGCGGAAATAGTAGTTCTCTTTCCGCATGTAGAAGACGTTGGTTTCATAGGAGATGCCGCTCCAGCGTCCGCGAAACCCGGCCTCGATGCTGTCGAGTTCTTCCGACTTCGCCTCGCCCGGCACCTGCAACCGCTGCAGGCGATAGAGATCGGTCGTCTGCGGCGCGCGCGCACCACGCGCGATGTTGACGTAGCCGGTCACGGCGTCGTTGAACTCGTGCAGAATACCGATCTTCGGTGTCACGTCGCCGAATTCGTCGACGCGGCTCGGAATGCGCTGGATGCGACCGAAAATACCGTTCGTTGCATGGTTTTCGTAGTCGTAGCGCGTGTATTCGAAGCGCAGGCCCGCGGTGAACAGTGTCTTCGGCGCAAGCTGCCATTCGCTGTGGATGTAGGGCGCGAGGACCAGCGCCTTCACCGTGTAATCGTAGTGGACGCCTTGCGGTGTGTCGTTTGGCGGCGCGGGGAAGGGAGGCGTCGGGGTATACTGGAATTCCGTCAGCGAGCCATCCGTATATTCCGTGTCGAAGCCGAAGATCAGGCGGTGCCCGCCGTCGAGCCTGGTCACGAGGCTTGAGAGGAAACCGCCGCTCCAATGCGCGTTTTCCTCGACGGGTTGCCCCGGCAGGAAGTGCATGAGGAAATTCATGCTGTTGGAGCGCGCATAGGGCGTGAGCACAAGCATCGTATCGTCATCGAGATCGCGCTCGATGCGGACGGCGGTGCGGACCGCCCAGGCGTCGCGATA
>JACIYQ010000129.1 GCA_014359855.1 Parvibaculum sp. | reverse complement strand
TCGGGCACGCCGCACGCGATTGCGCTCGGCGTTTCGGCGGGGGCTTTCGCGTCCTGTACGCCGTTTTTCGGTTTCCACATCCTGATCGCGATGATGGTGGCCTGGGTGCTCCGCGGCAACCTGATCGCGAGCGCGATCGGTACCTTCATCGGCAATCCGCTGACCTTTCCGGCAATCTGGTTCGTCGTCTACGAGACCGGCCGCTACATGATGGGAACGCCGGCACCCGCCGATCCGGACATCGCGGAGACGCTGCAGGCAGCACATGCCACCGACATGATCCTGCCATTCATCGTGCCGCTGACGATTGGCGCAATTCCTGTCGGGATCGTGTTCGGATGTATTTCCTATGTGGTTGCGCGGAGCGGCGTGGAGGCCTATCAGGCGCAAAGACGCAAGCTGCTGGCCGAGCGGGTACTGTTGCGCGGCGGTAATGCCGGCGTGCAGGCTGCGCCGGAACATCTGGGCGAACCGGCGACGCGGGACATTTCACGGGGGGATGCTGCATGAGCGGATATCCGAGGCTCGGCGTCAATATCGATCACGTGGCGACGATCCGGAACGCGCGGGGCGGCGAGCATCCCGATCCCGTACGGGCGGCAAAGATTGCGGCGGCGGCAGGCGCCGACGGCATCACTGCCCATCTGCGCGAGGACCGGCGGCACATTCGCGACGCGGATATCGAACGGCTGATGGCGGAAGTGGGCCTGCCGCTCAACCTCGAAATGGCGGCGACGCCCGAGATGCTCACCATCGCGCTTCGGCATATCCCGCATGCCTGCTGCATCGTGCCGGAGCGGCGCGAGGAAGTGACCACGGAGGGTGGGCTCGATGCGGCCGGGCTGCACAACCAGTTGAAGCCCATCGTGGAACGGCTCGGCGAAGCGGGTATCCGCGTATCGCTTTTCATCAACGCGGAACGGCGCCAGCTCGAAGCGGCGAAGTCGCTTGGGGCGCCCGTGGTGGAACTTCACACCGGCGCTTATTGCGATGCAGCCTTCGCGCGCGAAAATGCAAAGCGCGACGCGGAGCTCGCGCGGCTTGCAAACGCAGCGAGAGACGGGGCCGCTCTCGGCCTCGAAGTCCATGCGGGCCATGGGCTTACCTTCGACACGGTGGCGCCGGTTGCCGCGATGCCGGAGCTTGCCGAGCTGAATATCGGCCACTTCCTTATCGGCGAGGCGATCTTCACCGGCCTCGACGCCAGCATCCGGCGGATGCGCGAAGCCATGGACGAGGCGAGGAGTGGCACCGCCGTGGGGCAGGATACGAAAGACCGCGCATGATCATCGGTATCGGCAACGACCTCATCGACATCAGGCGGGTTCAGAAAACGCTGGACCGCTTCGGCGATCGCTTTGTGGAGCGGATATTTACCGATGTCGAGCGAAGGAAATCCGAAGCACGGCAGATGCGCGCGGCCTCCTATGCGAAGCGTTTCGCGGCCAAGGAGGCCTGCTCGAAAGCGCTCGGCACCGGGTTCCGGCGTGGCGTTTTCTGGCGCGACATGGGTGTCATCAATATTCGGGGCGGACAGCCGACCATGGCGCTTACGGGCGGCGCGCTGCTGCGGCTCAACGAGATTACGCCGGAGGGCATGGAAGCCGTCATCCACGTGACGATCACCGACGATCATCCGCTGGCGCAGGCATTCGTGATCATTTCGGCCGTGCCGAAGCTCTGAAGAGTGAGGGGAGACGGAGCGGCGGATTGTGGTAAGGTCCGCCGTTTTTTGAGGAGCCGTCGGCGATGAGCAGGAGTTGGAAGATGGCGATGAGCGAAAACGCTAAAAAGCTGAGCGGCAGTTCCTGGGCCGAAAATGCCCGGACGATTGCCTATGCTTTGCTGATCGCGCTTTTGATAAGGGCGTTCCTGTTCCAGCCCTTTTTCATTCCGTCGAGCTCAATGGAATCGACGTTGCTCATTGGCGACTACCTGTTCGTCGCGAAATACAGCTATGGCTATTCGAAGCACTCGCTGCCCTTCTCGCCGCCGCTGTTCAGCGGACGCGTCATCGGCATGCAACCGGAGCGCGGCGACGTCGTGGTGTTCAAGCAGCCGATCGACAACCACACCGATTTCATCAAGCGTGTCATAGGTTTACCTGGCGACACGGTGCAGATGAGAGACAGCGTTCTCTATCTCAACGGCAAGCCCGTGCCGCGTGTACGCGTCGACGATTTCATCTATCGCGACCCGACGGGGAATGTCCGCCGCATCCCGCAATACCGCGAAACGCTGCCGAACGGCGTCTCCTACATCACGCTCGACATGATCCGCGACAGCGTTTGGGACAACACCGGACCTTATGTCGTGCCGCAGGGCCACTACTTCATGATGGGCGACAATCGCGATAACTCAAGCGACAGTCGTGTAGCGGATTCAGTGGGTTACGTGCCATTTGAGAATCTGGTCGGCAAGGCGGAGATCATCTTTTTCTCCGCCAATGGGAGCGCGTCGTTCTGGCAATTCTGGAAATGGCCCTGGGCCATCCGCTGGGACCGGATGGGCAAATGGGTGGACTGAGCGCCAAACTCGGAAAGAAATTAGGTCATGATTTCAATGACTTGGATATTCTTTCTCAGGCGCTGACCCATCCGAGCGCGGAGGGGGCGAACTACCAGCGTTTCGAATTCCTGGGTGACCGCGTGCTTGGCCTCGTGATCGCGGACTGGCTGGTGCGCGAATTTCCGCATGCGGACGAAGGCGAATTGGCTATCAGATTCAATGCTCTGGTACGCAAGGAGGCGTGCGCGGAGGTGGCCTCGCGGCTCGATCTCGGCAGGTTCATTACCATGGGGGCGGGCGAGGAAAAGGCCGGCGGAAGGCAGAAACCAGCCATTCTCGGCGATGCCTGCGAGGCGGTGATCGCGGCGCTCTATCTGGATGGCGGGATCGAGGCGGCGCGGCGGCTGATCGAACGGGAGTGGTCGCATCTCCTTGAAAAATCAGGGAAAATCCAGCAGGACGCAAAGACGGCATTGCAGGAATGGGCGCAGGCGCGCGGTCAACCCGTGCCGAACTACAAGCTGATCGACCGGACGGGCCCGGACCACGCCCCGGAATTCACGGTCGAAGTCAGCGCGGGCGATGCCAAGCCCCTGAGGGCACAAGGAAATTCGAAGCGGCAGGCGGAGCAGGCGGCGGCGCAGGCGATGCTCGAAGAGCTTGGCGTCTGGCCGGAACGGGCATAAGTCCGGCCGACTGTCACCGAAATGTCATTGAAACGTCACATGAACCACGAAGCGGAAAATATGGAATCGAAAGCGGGGATAAGCCGGTGCGGCTTCGTCGCCATCATCGGCGCGCCGAATGCGGGGAAATCCACGCTGCTCAACCAGCTCGTCGGATCGAAGATCGCGATCGTCACCCACAAGGTGCAGACGACGCGGGCGCGCATCCGCGGCATCGCCATGGAAGGCGACACGCAGATCGTCTTCGTGGACACGCCCGGCATCTTCAAGCCGAAGCGGCGGCTCGACAGGGCGATGGTGGAGGCCGCCTGGGGCGGGGCGGGCGATGCCGACCTCATCATCCTGATGGTCGACATGGAGAACGGCCGCGAGGAGGACGTCACCCGGATCGTCGACGGATTGAAGTCGCAGGGGCGGAAAGCGATCCTTGTACTGAACAAGGTGGATGCCTGTCCGCGCGAGAAGCTGCTGAAGACGGCGGCGGCGCTGAACGAGACCGGTATCTTCACCGAGACCTTCATGATCTCGGCGCTGAAGGGCGACGGGGTGGCGGACCTGAAGAAATATATCGCCGGGCTGATGCCGCCGGGCCCGTGGCACTATCCCGAAGACCAGGCGGCGGACGTGCCGCTGCGCTCGCTCGCGGCGGAGGTGACGCGCGAGAAGCTCTTCCTCCGGCTTCACGACGAACTGCCCTATTCGCTGACCGTGGAGACGGAAAGCTGGGAGCAGAAGAAGGACGGCTCGATCCGCATCGCCCAGGTGATCTTCGTCGAACGCGACAGCCAGAAGAAGATCGCGCTCGGCAAGGGCGGGCAGACGATCAAGACGGTCGGTCAGCTCGCGCGCGAGGAACTCGAGCAGATGCTCGAATGCCGGGTTCACCTGTTCCTGTTCGTGAAGGTGCGCGAGAACTGGTCGGACGACCGCGAACGCTACCGCGAGATGGGGCTCGATTTTCCGAAAGAGTGAGATGCTCCTAGCGGGTGCGTGCGAGAACGAAGGTTCCCGCCGCCATGAGCAAGGCGGCGGCAGCGAATGCCGCTTGCGGCGCGAGAGCTGTCCATATCAGCCCCACCATCGAACTCGATATGAACTTGGCGGTGCCATTGACGGTGCCGAGCGCGCCGTAGCCGGTGCCGAGCATTCGCTCGGGCACCATTCCGGCGGTGACCGTTGCTTCCAGTGCTTCCTGCACGGCGACGTAGAGGCCGGCGGCGGCAAAAACGATGCAGAGAAGAACGAGACTGTCCGAGCCGTGCCAGAAGGCGAATGCCGTCAGCAGCGCCGTGACGGCGCCGAGAGCATAGCCCGCGACAAGGACGGGCGTGGCGCCAATGCGATCGGCGAGGACGCCGACGGGATAGGACAGGCCGACCTGCACGATGTTTCGCCCGACATAGAGAAGCCCCGCGACCTGCGCCGCCTGTACGACGCCCATCGACGGAGTGAGCAGTTGCGTCGCGGCGAGGATGAGCAGGGAGTGCGAAAAATCGCCCATGCCGAAAACGCCCACAGCCGCGAGATATTGCCTGAACCGGGCAGGCAGGCTCTTGATGGTCGTGAAAAGCCGCATGGCGGGGTTGGGCGAGTGTTCGGGATCGCGCACGAGGGTGAGGAAAGCGAGAACCGCCAGCAGACCGGGAACGAGCGTCAGCCAGAAGACCATGCGGAACGGACCGGCGTCGTCGTCCCACGGCAAGGTCTGCGCCCATCCAAGCAAGGCGACGCCGAGCAGCGGACCGGCGATGGCGCCCAGCGTGTCCATTGCGCGGTGAAAGCCGAAGGCACGGCCGCGCGTATGCGGCGAAACCGCCTGCACGATGATGGCGTCGCGGAGGGGGCCGCGAAGGCCTTTGCCGAACCATGAAACGAGGCGCCCGAGCAGGATCAACTGCCACCCCAGGGCAATGGCGATGAGCAATTGGCCGAGGGGTGTGAGCGCATAGCCGAGCGCGACCAGCATCTTGCGATGTCCGAACTTGTCGGCGAAATAGCCCGCAGCCATTTTCGTGAAGCTCGCAATGGCGTCGGCTGTGCCTTCGATGAGGCCGAGCAGGGCGGCGGGAATTCCGAGGACGGCCAGAAAGCCCGGCAGGATCACGGTGGTGGTTTCGTAGCAGAAGTCGCCGAGGGCGCTTGTCAGACCCGCGCCAAGAACCGTCCGGTTGAGCCAGCCATTCGTTCCGGCGCTTTTGTTTTCAGGCATTACCATGCTCGTGGAACCATGCTGCTACGGTGCCGACGGGGCCGGAGAGGAGCTTCGCGAACCCGGTTCCGCCGATGGACAATCCGGCAAGGCAGGTGGAGGGAACGCCGTTCTTCTGCCCGTGCAACGGACGGTACACGATTATACCGGCGAGGCCGACCTGGAAATTGACGGAATCGATGAAGGCAGGAGGGCGGGCCGAATTGCGAGAAGGGGCTCGATTTTCTGGAGGAGCGAGACGTCTTCCGCATGAGACAGACATTCGGCGCCGGAATACGGCAGGACCATCCGCGCCGGGTGGCGATCGCCTGGAAAGTTTCCTCGCGGTGGAAGACCACATGGGTCGGGTTCCTGCGATAGTGCCAATCGGCGAAGCGGGCGTCGCCGGTCTGGAAGCTTGTCATGATGCCGAGCCAGCCGCCGGGACGAAGAAGGGTGTGCAGACGGTCGAACTTCTCCGCCGGGCGACGGCGCCCGCCATTTTTGCGGTCTCATTCATCCGATACGGTTTGGGCAAGATAGACGGTCTGGGTTGCCTCCCGGTTGTCCTGCAGCGGATTGGGGAAGGTGACGGGCTCGGCGCGCGCCTTTTCGAAAACGGAAGAGAGCAGGGAAACGAAAGCGCCGTCCGGCTTGTCATTCGAGCAGAGACCGAACACGCCGCCGGGGCGCAGCACGGATACGATTTTCCTCAGTCCCTCTTCGCTGTAGAAAGTTCCGTTTTCTTCCACGAGCCAGAAATCCGGCGCGTGGTCTATGTCCACCAATACCGCGTCGTAACGGCGGCCTCTGTGCTCGGCGACAAAACCCTTTGCCGTGGCGGCCAGGGCGAAGAAATCGCCGCGCACGAAACGGCAGCGGGGATCTCCGGTGAGTTCCGGGCCGAGCGGCGCGGGCCGATAGTCCAGTTCCTCGAAGTGAGCACTCATCGGCCGTGCGCCGTTCTGGCTTCCGCACGCGTGTCGCCGACCATTTCCTCAAGCAGGAAGGAGAAGAGAGTAGTTGTTCTGCCGCTCGTCTGAAAGAAACTCGCGTACGCTCTTTTTTCCGTCTGTCCAGAGAGATTTGGCGTGAGAACAAGTTTGATGCGTTTCATACAATACCTATCTGGAGAATATCAGCGGACTGGGGGAATGCGCGCTTCCATCCACATGTTGTCGCCGGTCGGCAAGCGCCACGTCCACGGCTGCTTCGGGGAAAATTTCGCGGAACGAAGCATTCGCGCGAGTGAGGAGGGAGTGAAATAGTTCAGATGGTCGGGGAGGCGGAAGCCACACCATCTGCGGCCGCGCACGAGGCGATTAACTGCGGCATAATTCGGGACCTTGATAAAAAGGACGCCCCCTGGTTTCAGAATGCGTACGGCTTCGGCGAGAACCGCCGCGGGCTGAGCTTCGTGTTCGAGGTAGGAGCGCATGGAGATGGCATCGAACTTCGCCGATGGCAGCTCGCGCATGACATGAAGCGCGGGGCCGATATATGCGCTTCCGCCGCGCGATTCGAAGTTCTCTTGCGCCTTCTTGCCCAGAAACTCAGAAATTTCGATGCCGTGCGGCCGGATTTCAGGGGGCAGTTTCATCAGGTGAAGTCCGGTGGCGCAGCCAACATCGAGAACATCGCCCGAGGTGCATGATCTGGCCAGAAGATCGGTCATGTTGCGGCGCTTGAAGAGGCGCATGCGCCAGCGTGTCTTTTTGCTGATCGTCTGGGCGATCCTGTCTTCTCTCATGCGCCGCTCTGTTTCGGCGCCGTGCGATTTCTCCCAAGCGAGATTGGAGGCAAGCTCTTCGTAGGCGGGTGCTTTCTCCAGGTAGACGAAGCCGCAGGTGCATCGGCGCATTGGCCAGTCGGCATTGCCGTAGGAGAGAAGCATGCCGGTCGAAGATGGCGCGCCGCAGTGAGCGCAGTTGCGGTGAACGACGTCAGGCAGCGCAGAGGGCATTCCGGCTATTTTAACGGATGAAGGTAAGTCCATATCGGTCATTCCCTGTTGTCGAAATCAGAGCGAAGGCCAATGGGTTCGGGGCCGCAGCCCGGCTCGTTGACGATGGAACCCCTGTCGAGCGCATGGTGTGTGGAGGTTTCAGCGGGACCCTGCGTATTGCCACAATAAAACTGGGTACTGAGAGTGTTCGCGCGTCTATCCATCTGCTACTCCAAATGCGAAGCAAAAGGCTGCGTCCGCAAAACCAACATTGTGCGGGGAACACCGGACTGACCGGCACCGGGCTACATGCATTTGCGGCAGCCGGTGGCCGGGACGCAGGCGAGATGCCTGCATTGTCCGATGTCACCGAGCCTGTCGCTTCGGATGTGCCCCGATATGCGGGGGAAAATGCGGAGCGCTAAACAAGGGCTCCATCAAGTCGAGGCGGAGAGTAGACGACGCAGCAGCGCCTGTGTAGCAAAAAATTCCACTGGACCTGACCATTCCAAAAGAGGAATTTTGCCGGGAACCGGGAGCCAGCATGAGCGAGAATGAGAGGGCGGCGGCGTTCAGGCCGCTGCTTGAAAAGGAGCTTGAGGAGTTGCGTGCGCTCTCGGCGACGGGCGCTGCCTCTCGCGCGCCGGTGACGCTCGACCAGCAGAGCGTGGGGCGGTTGTCGCGGATGGACGCGATGCAGGCACAGGCCATGGCGCAGGCGACGGAGCGGCGGCGGCTCACGCGCATCCAGCAGGTGGAAGCGGCGCTGAAGCGCATCGGGGATGGCGAATTCGGATATTGTCTCTCGTGCGGCGAGGAGATCGAAGAGCGGCGGCTTGCGACCGATCCGGCGGCGCCGCTCTGCATTGGCTGTTCGCGGGGAGAGAATTGAGAGGAGCGGGTTCCTTGTGAAGTGTTAAGATGAGAAAGACGTGGATGGCCCGGACAAGCCGGGCCATGACGGAAAAGGAACGGCCCAAACCTTGGACTGGCGTGACGAGGGATTCGTGCTGTCGGCACGCGCGCATGGCGAGACGAGCGCGATCCTCGAACTGTTCACGCGGGAGCAGGGGCGCACGCTCGGTCTCGTGCATGGCGGCGCGGGGCAGCGGATGCGCAGCGTGCTGCAGCCGGGCAACAAGCTCTCGGCGCATTGGCGGGCGCGGCTTTCAGAACATCTTGGCACCTATCAGGTGGAACTGGTGCGACCGCTCGCCGGGCTCCTCATGGACGATCCGCTGGCGCTGCTGGGCTTGAGCGCAGCGAGCGCCATTTG
Source organism: Parvibaculum sp. (assembly GCA_014359855.1). Lineage (GTDB taxonomy): Bacteria > Pseudomonadota > Alphaproteobacteria > Parvibaculales > Parvibaculaceae > Parvibaculum. The sequence continues at coordinate 2,993 of JACIYQ010000129.1, read as the reverse complement.
CGGCATCGTGCCGGAGCGCGAAGCCCATCCCGCGCTTTACGACGGCTATGAAGTGCTGCTCGAAACACTGCAGGACGAACATGTGTGGCCGGCGATCTTCGTGCGCTTCGAACTGGGGCTGCTGCAGGAACTCGGCTTCGGGCTCGACCTCATGCGCTGCGCGGCAACGGGCACCCGCGACGACCTCATCTATGTGTCGCCGAAGAGCGGCAGCGCGGTGAGCCGGGCGGCGGGCGAGCCCTACAAGGAGAGGCTGTTCCGGCTGCCGGGGTTTCTTGTCGGCACGCAGGCGGGCGGGGCGAGCATGGCGGATGTGGCCGAGGGGCTCAGGCTGACGGGGCATTTTCTGGAGCGGCATCTCTTCGCGGCGCATGACCGGCATCTGCCGGATGCGCGGATTCGACTGATGGAGAAGATGGCCGCAAGGGCGGGGTGAGGGGCGAATCGCTGGTATAGTGATCGCCAGTCCCATATTTCGTCGTGGCCCGGCTTGTCCGGGCCATCCACGTCTTTTATTTCACGTAGAAGAAAGACGTGGATGACCCGCATAAAGCGGGTCATGACGATTTTTTATAGTGCCGGAATACCATGACCAAAGTTGCACCGCCGCCGGAACCCGAACACGAGATCAATCTGCGCGAGGCGCTGGAGGAGCGGTATCTTGCCTATGCTCTCTCGACCATCATGCACCGGGCGCTGCCGGATGTGCGCGACGGGCTGAAGCCCGTGCATCGCCGCGTACTCTTTGCGATGCGGCAGTTGCGGCTTGAGCCGGGACAGGGGTTCAAGAAGTCGGCGCGCGTGGTCGGCGATGTGATCGGCCGTTATCACCCGCATGGCGACCAGTCGGTCTATGACGCGCTGGTGCGCCTCGCGCAGGATTTTTCCGTGCGCTATCCGCTGGTGGACGGGCAGGGCAATTTCGGCAATGTAGACGGCGATAACGCGGCGGCCATGCGCTACACCGAAGCGCGGCTGACGCCCGTCGCGGCGCTGCTGCTGGACGGGCTCGACGAGGACACGGTCGATTTCCGCGAGACTTACGATGGCGAGGACAAGGAGCCCATCGTGCTGCCGGGCGCCTTTCCGCAGCTTCTCGCGAATGGCGCGTCGGGCATTGCGGTCGGCATGGCCACAAGCATTCCGCCGCACAACGCGGCGGAGCTTTGCGACGCGGCACTGCATCTCATCAAGCATCCGAATGCGCGGACGGAGAAGCTCGTCGAGTTCGTGAAAGGACCGGACTTCCCGACGGGCGGCATCATCGTGGAGCCGCGCGCGGCGATTATCGACGCCTATGAGACGGGACGCGGCGGCTTCCGCGTGCGCGCGAAATGGGAGCAGGAAGAGCTGCCGCGCGGCATGTGGCAGATCGTCGTCACCGAAATTCCCTATCAGGTGCAGAAGTCGAAGCTGGTGGAGAAGCTGGCCGAACTGCTGCAGGCGCGGAAACTGCCGCTGCTCGAAGATGTGCGCGACGAGAGCGCGGAGGAAATCCGGCTCGTGCTGGTGCCGAAGTCGAAGACGGTGGAACCGGAGCATCTGATGGAGTCGCTGTTCCGGGCGACAGACCTCGAAAGCCGCTTTCCGCTGAACCTCAACGTGCTTTCCGCAGGCCAGGTGCCCGGCGTGATGAGCCTGCGCGGGGTGCTGCGCGCCTGGCTCGAGCACCGCAAGGAAGTGCTGGTGCGGCGGTCGCGCTTCCGGCTCGACAAGATCGAGAAGCGGCTCGAAGTTCTGGAAGGCTATCTCAAGGCCTATCTCAATCTCGATGAGGTGATCCGGATCATCCGCGAGGAAGACGAACCGAAGCCCGCGCTGATGAAGCGCTTCAAGCTGACGGACAATCAGGCGGAAGCGATCCTCAACATGAGGCTGCGGAGTTTGCGCAAGCTCGAGGAAATGGAAATTCGCGGCGAGCACAAGACCCTTACCGCGGAGCAGAAGGAGCTGAAGTCGCTCGTCCGCTCCGACGACAAGCAATGGGCGCGCGTCGCCGACGAGATCAAGGAGGTGAAGACGACGTTCGGGCCGAAGACGAAGCTCGGCGCGCGGCGGACGAATTTCTCCGATGCGCCGGCCGTCGAGTACGTGCCGATGGAAGCGATGATCGAGAAGGAGCCTGTCACGGTCGTCTGTTCGAAGAAGGGCTGGATCCGCACCATGAAGGGGCATGTGGGTCCGGACACGGAGATCAAGTTCAAGGAAGGCGACGGGCCGCGCTTTACGCTCCATGCGGAGACGACGGACAAGATATTGCTGTTCGCGACGGATGGGCGCTTCTACACGCTCGACGTGACGAAGCTGCCGGGCGGGCGCGGACATGGCGAGCCCGTGCGCCTGATGATCGATCTCGACGAGAGCCGCGAGATCGTCGAACTCTTCGTGCATCAGCCGGGACGGAAGCTTCTCGTTGCCTCGCATGAGGGCAATGGTTTCGTGGTGCCGGAGGACGAGGTCGTCGCGATGCGGCGCGCGGGCAAGCAGGTGCTGAACGTGACGGGTACGGACGAAGCGGTTGCCTGCGCGGTGGTGCAGGGCGACCATGTGGCGGTGCTCGGCGAGAACCGCAAGCTCGTCATTTTCCCGCTCAAGGAAGTGAACGAGATGACGCGCGGGAAGGGCGTGCGCCTGCAGCGCTACAAGGATGGCGGGCTCGGCGACATCAAGACCTTCACGCTGAAACAGGGGCTGATCGCCTATGACCGCTCGGACCGGGCACGGACCTTCGACGGCCTGAAGGAGTGGCTGGGGCAACGTGCGCAGGCCGGACGCCTGCCACCCAAGGGCTTCCCCGTGGGCCACAAGTTCGGCGGCGGCTTCGGGGCGGCGTGAGGCGGGTGACGGCCGTATGGATTGCCGCGTCGCGGCTGTGCCGCTCCTCGCAATGACGGTTGAGGGGGAGGGAGATGAGGCGTCCGGCCGTCTACATCGTCGCTAACAAACGGAACGGGACGATCTATGTAGGTGTGACGTCACACCTCGAGCGGCGC
>JACIYQ010000128.1 GCA_014359855.1 Parvibaculum sp. | reverse complement strand
CAATCAGATCGTTCTTGTTCACGTGAGGCCCCTCCACATGCGATGGCGGGAATCAAGGATTCCCCTGAGATTTCGGAGTCTACCCGTCGGCCAAGAAGGGGGTCAAAGCAAAAACAAAGGATTTCTGCGGAAAATCAGGATTTTCTTTAACGAAAAACGGGAGCCCGAAGGCTCCCGTTTCCGTCATTTCCGCAGGACAGGCCCGTTTTTGGGGCTCAATGCGCCATAATCTGTTCCGGTGTGTCCGGAGAGGGACGCTTGCCCGCGGCCGCCTGCTCGGCGAGCCAGGCCTCCTCATCCCATTCGATCGGCTCCGGCATGCGGGTCAGCGCATTCTTGAGAACCTCGTCGATAGTGTTCACCGGCACGATTTCCAGGGCGTTCTTCACGTTATCCGGAATGTCGGCCAGGTCCTTGGCGTTGTCCTGCGGGATCAGCACCTTCTTGATGCCGCCGCGGAGTGCCGCGAGCAGCTTCTCTTTCAGACCGCCAATGGGCAGGACGCGCCCGCGGAGCGTCATCTCACCTGTCATCGCCACGTCCTTGCGGACGGGAATGCCGGTCATCACCGAGACGATGGCCACCGTCATGGCCGTGCCCGCCGAGGGACCGTCCTTGGGCGTCGCGCCTTCCGGTACGTGGACGTGAATGTCACGCCGGTCGAAGAGCGGCGGCTCGATGCCGAAGCGGGTCGCGCGGGAGCGAACGTAAGAGCTCGCCGCGGAGATCGACTCCTTCATCACGTCGCGCAGATTGCCCGTGACGGTCATGCGGCCCTTGCCGGGCATCATGACACCTTCGATAGTGAGGAGTTCGCCGCCGACTTCCGTCCAGGCAAGACCCGTCACGATGCCGACCTGGTCTTCGCCTTCGGCCTCGCCATAGCGGTACTTCGGGACACCGGCATAGTCCGCGATGTTATCGATCGAAAGCGCGATCGACTTCTTGCCCGGCGTGGTGAGGATTTCCTTCACCGCCTTGCGCGCGAGATTGTTCAACTCGCGCTCGAGGTTGCGGACGCCGGCTTCGCGCGTATAGACGCGGATCAGCTGACGCAGCGCCTCGTCGTCGATCGACCACTCGCCCTTTCTCAGTCCGTGAGCCTCGACCGCCTTGGCGATCAGGTGGCGGCGCGCGATTTCGACCTTCTCATCCTCGGTGTAGCCGGCGATGCGGATGATCTCCATCCGGTCCATCAGCGGTTCCGGGATGTTGAGCGTGTTCGCCGTCGTCACAAACATGACGTCGGAGAGATCGTAGTCGACCTCCAGATAGTGGTCGGCGAAGGAATTATTCTGCTCCGGGTCGAGCACCTCGAGAAGTGCCGAGGACGGATCGCCGCGGAAATCCGCGCCCATCTTGTCGATCTCGTCGAGCAGGAAGAGCGGATTGGTGTGCTTCACCTTCTTCATCGACTGGATGACCTTGCCGGGCATCGAGCCGATATAGGTGCGGCGGTGGCCACGGATTTCCGCCTCGTCGCGCACGCCGCCGAGCGACATGCGCACGAAGTCGCGACCGGTCGCGCGCGCTATCGACTTGCCGAGCGAGGTTTTACCGACGCCGGGCGGGCCGACGAGGCAGAGGATCGGACCCTTGAGCTTGTTCGACCGGCTCTGAACGGCAAGATATTCGAGGATACGTTCCTTGACCTTGTCGAGGCCGTAATGCTCCTTGTCGAGAATTTCCTGCGCGCTGAGGATGTCCTTCTTCACGCGGCTCCTCGTCTTCCAGGGAACGGAGAGCAGCCAGTCGAGGTAATTGCGCACGACCGTCGCCTCGGCCGACATGGGGCTCATCTGCTTGAGCTTCTTCAGCTCGGCCATGGCCTTTTCATTCGCTTCCTTCGAGAGCTTTGTCTTCTGGATGCGCTCTTCGAGTTCGCGCATCTCGTCCTTGCCCTCTTCGCCGTCGCCGAGTTCCTTCTGAATGGCCTTGAGCTGCTCGTTCAGGTAGTACTCGCGCTGCGTCTTCTCCATCTGGCGCTTGACGCGCGAACGGATGCGCTTTTCGACCTGAAGAACGCTGATCTCGCCTTCCATCAGCGAATAGACGCGCTCCAGCCGCTCCATGACCGACGGCATTTCGAGAAGCTCCTGCTTCTCGGGAATCTTGATGTTGATGTGGCTCGCAATGGTGTCGGCGAGTTTCGCCGGATCGTCGATCTGCCCGATCGAGCCCAGAACTTCCGGCGGCACCTTCTTGTTGAGCTTCACGTAGCCTTCGAACTGCGACACGACCGAGCGCGACAGGCCTTCGACCTGATCTCCGTCGTCGCCGGATTCCTCGACAATTTCGATTTCGGCTTCGAAGAACTCGCCGTTCGGCGTGAACTTCTTCACGCGCGCCCGGCGCACGCCCTCGACCAGCACCTTCACGGTGTTGTCGGGAAGCTTCAAAAGCTGCAGCACGGTACCCACCGTGCCCACTTCATAAATTTCGTCCGATGACGGATTATCGTCCGCGGCGTTCTTCTGGGCGACGAGCAGTATCTGCTTGTCGTCCTGCATCACGTTTTCGAGGGCACGCACGGATTTCTCGCGGCCGACGAAGAGCGGCACGATCATGTGCGGAAAGACCACGATGTCGCGCAGCGGCAAAACCGGGAGGACGAGTGTCTCTCCCTTGGCGGCCTCGCCGGCCGGAGGCTTGTTGCTCTGTTCGTTGTCAGTCATGGTCGGGTACCTGCCTTACTAATGTCTGCCGCCCGCAGCGAAACCTCAGCCTAGCATCCGATTCTGAACGAATGCTGATCTGCCGGTCGTCCACCAGAATAACGGGATTCGGGCTCGCCGCGCCTTTTTCGGAGCGGCTTTGGACGAGAAGGCTGCCGGACTTGCTTTTGGAGCCCCGGCACACCCGGCCCGGGCGGGCCTGTTGGTTGAAATGAAAATGGCCTCGAAAGCACACGCTTTCAAGGCCACCTTCAAATTTCGAAAAAAGCCTTCTTTTCAGAGGCCTGGCGTCAAGCGCCGGTGCCGATATCGCCCTGCCGCTCGGCGTAAATATACAGGGGGCGCGCCTTGCCCTCGACCACTTCGGCGCTGATGACGACCTCCTCGACGCCTTCGAGCGTCGGAAGATCGAACATCGTGTCGAGGAGTATCGATTCCAGGATGGAACGCAGGCCACGGGCGCCCGTCTTGCGCTCGATCGCCTTGCGGGCAACGGAGCGAAGCGCCTCCTCGGAAAAGGTGAGCTTCACGTTTTCCATCTCGAACAGCCGCTCGTACTGCTTCACGAGCGCGTTCTTGGGCTGGGTGAGGATGGTCACGAGCGCCTCTTCGTCGAGGTCCTCCAGCGTCGCCAGAACCGGCATACGGCCGACAAACTCGGGAATGAGACCGAACTTCAGCAGGTCTTCCGGTTCCAGATTCTTCAGGATATCGCCCGTACGACGATCCTCGACCGACTGGACCTTGGCGCCGAAGCCGATGCCCGCGCCCTTGCCGCGCTGACCGATGATCTTTTCGATACCCGCGAAGGCGCCGCCGCAGATGAACAGGATGTTCGTCGTATCGACCTGCAGAAATTCCTGCTGCGGATGCTTGCGGCCGCCCTGCGGCGGAACGCTCGCGACGGTGCCTTCCATGATCTTCAGAAGCGCCTGCTGAACGCCCTCGCCCGACACGTCGCGCGTGATGGACGGGTTGTCCGACTTGCGGCTGATCTTGTCGACCTCGTCGATATAGACGATGCCGCGCTGCGCGCGTTCGACGTTGTAGTCGGCCGATTGCAGCAGCTTCAGGATGATGTTCTCGACGTCTTCGCCGACATAGCCGGCCTCGGTCAGCGTCGTCGCGTCCGCCATCGTGAAAGGCACATCGAGGATGCGCGCCAGCGTCTGCGCGAGCAGCGTCTTGCCGCAGCCCGTCGGACCGATCAACAGGATGTTCGACTTCGCCAGTTCGACGTCGTTGTTCTTCGCGGCGTGGTTGAGACGCTTGTAGTGATTGTGGACAGCGACCGAGAGAACGCGTTTGGCGTGTTTCTGGCCGATCACATAATCGTCCAGCACCGCACAGATTTCCTGCGGCGAGGGAACCCCGTCACGCGACTTCACCAGCGAGCTCTTGTTTTCCTCGCGGATGATGTCCATGCAGAGCTCGACGCACTCGTCGCAGATAAAGACGGTCGGCCCCGCGATCAGCTTCCTGACTTCATGCTGGCTCTTGCCGCAGAAAGAACAGTAGAGCGTGTTCTTGGAGTCGCCGCCGCTCACCTTGCTCATAAAAACTCCTTAGTAACCTACAGGCCGTAAGGGACGCATCCAGCCTATGCA
>JACIYQ010000127.1 GCA_014359855.1 Parvibaculum sp. | reverse complement strand
ATCAAGCATGAGCAGATCGTCACGACGCTGCCCAAGGCCAAGGAACTGCGTCCTTATGTCGAAAAGCTCATCACGCTCGGCAAGCGGGGCGACCTGCATGCGCGCCGTCAGGCCTATGCGGCGCTGCCGGACAAGGTCTGGGCGGCGAAGCTCTTCGACGTGCTCGGGCCCCGTTACCAGGAGCGTCAGGGCGGCTACATCCGCGTTTTGAAGGCGGGCTTCCGTCATGGCGACAACGCGCCGATGGCCGTGATCGAGTTTGTCGATCGCGACGAGAGCGCGAAGGGCCAGGACTCGGGCCCCGTCTTCTCGGACGAGACCGAAGAAGCCTGATCCAGGGCTTCCCGAAGGATTTGAGGGCGGCACCTCCGGGCGCCGCCCTTTTTCTTTGCTCTCCAGCGTGACAACTCCGTAACGCGGCGATGGGTAATTGAGCCTTGTCATGCCGCGCCGCCGCCCGCAAAATTTGCCGGCGGCAGTCGATACTGGTGGGGCTTTGAGGCCAATGCCCGTCCTTTCCGGGGCGAGCTCAATGGTGGTGGAAATGTTGTCGGAGACTTCCTGGACGGGCGCGTTTGTCATGGCGTTCGCGGCCGTGCTGTTCGGCGCGGTGCTTGCGTTCTTCCCATGGGCCGCGCGCGCCGAGACGGAGAAGCGTGCGCCGTCGGGCCGTGCGGAGGTGGAGCTTTCCTATGCGCCGGTGGTGAAGCGCGTCGCGCCCGCCGTCGTCAACGTCTACACGAAGCGCGTCGTGAAGGAGAATGCGCGTTCGCCTTTCTTCGACGATCCCTTCTTCCAGCAGTTCTTTGGCAATCGCTTCAGCTTCGGCGTGCCGCGCGAGCGCGTGCAGCAGTCGCTGGGGTCGGGCGTCATCGTCGATCCCACCGGCCTCATCGTCACCAATTTCCATGTCATCAAGGGCGGCGAGCAGTTCACCGTCGCGCTTTCCGACCGGCGCGAATTCGAGGCGGAGCTCGTGCTCGCCGACGAGCGCACCGACCTTGCGGTGCTGCGCATCGACAATGGCAAGCAGAAGCTGCCCCATCTCACCTTCCGCAATTCCGACGCCGTGGAAGTCGGCGACATCGTGCTCGCCATCGGCAATCCTTTCGGCGTCGGCCAGACCGTGACTTCCGGCATCGTCTCCGCGCTCGCGCGCACGCATGTCGGCGCGTCGGACTACCAGTTCTTCATCCAGACGGACGCCGCCATCAATCCGGGCAATTCCGGCGGCGCGCTCGTCACCATGGATGGCCGCCTCATCGGCATCAACAGTGCTATCTACTCGCAGACCGGCGGCAGCATCGGCATCGGCTTTGCGATCCCCTCCAACATGGTCGAGAGCGTCGTCGCCAGTGCCCGCGACGGCGGCCGCGTGAAGCGGCCCTGGTTCGGCGCGGCGCTGCAGCCGGTCGACAACGAACTCGCGCAGTCGCTCGGACTCGACCGTCCGGGCGGCAGTCTCATTCGCGACATCTATGAAGGCGGTCCGGCGGCGAAGGCGGGGCTGAAAGTCGGCGACGTCATCCGCGCGGTCGACGGTTTCGGTGTCGAGGATCCGCAGGCCGTGCGCTACCGCTTCGCGACCAAGGGGCTCGGCGGCAAGGCGAGGATTTCCTATCTGCGGGACGGCAGGACGGGCGAGGCGGAGGTTGCGCTCGTTGCGCCGCCGGAAGTTCCGCCTGCGGATGAAACGGAGATCGGGGGACGCAATCCCTTCGCCGGCGCAACCGTCGCCAATCTCTCGCCTGCCATCGCCGACAAGCTCGGCCTCGACACGATGGGGGGTGGGGGCGTCGTCATCGCGCAGGTCGCGCCCGGCTCCGCCGCCGACCAGATCCAGTTCCAGCGCGGCGACATCGTGGTGGAGGTCGCGGGTCAGCGGATCGAGACGGTGGCCGATCTCGTGAAGGTGACGGCTACGCGCCGCCCGCAATGGGATTTCTCGGTGAAGCGCGGCGAGCGCGTCTTCTCCGCGACGGTCGGCGGGTAGGGCGTCTTACGACCCCTCGGCTTCCCCCATCTGCGACTGCAGGTAGTTCTGGAGGCCGACCGTCTTCACGAGCTCAAGCTGCGTCTCGAGGAAGTCGATATGCTCTTCCTCATCCTCCAGGATGTGCTCGAAGATTTCGCGGGAGACGTAGTCGCGGGCCTGCTCGCAATAAGCGATGGCCTCCTTGTAGAAGGCGTGGCCGGCATATTCGAGCTTCAGGTCGCATTCCATGCATTCGACCGGCGTCTCGCCGATCAGCAGCTTGTCGAGGTCCTGCAGGTTGGGCAGCCCCTCAAGGAAGAGGATGCGCTCGATCAGCTTGTCGGCATGCTTCATCTCGTCGATCGATTCGCGATACTCGATCTCGCCGAGGCGCGTCAGCCCCCAGTTCCTGAACATGCGGGCATGCAGGAAATACTGGTTGATGGCAGTCAGCTCCATCTTCAGGGCCTTGTTCAGGAATTCGATGATCTTGGCATCGCCGCGCATGTTGAACCTCTTTCCGCCGACTCGTTGCCCAAGAGTAGGCCGGGGCGCGCAAAGATCAAACCCGCATTCCAAAATAAAAAGCAGCGAATGCAGGCGGTTGAAAATGCTTTTGAGAGTATTTCTCGACCGGCCGGGCCCGGTCAGCCGGCGGCGGCGAGCGCGGTCAGGACGGCGTTCTCGTTGCGCACTTCCTCGATGAGGTCCGCAATCGCGGGCAGGCAGCGTCCGCATTGCGGCTTGCAGCCCATGGCCCGATGCGCGGCGGCGGGCGTGCCGATATGCGGCGCGCCGGTCAGCGTCTCGCGGACGGTCTGGCTATTCTTGGCATTGCACACGCAAACGATCATCTGACGCCCGTTTCCTGCCCGGCTTTTTGCCTGTTTCCCACCATTTCCGGCAGGTGAGGCAAAGCATGCCATCCTTGCGAATGGTTTGCAACAGCGATGCATAAGTGACAATCGATAGCAAATTGTCGCAGGCCTGGCCGGGCGCCAGTCAGCCTGCGCGCGTGCCTCAGCAAGCCGCCCAAAACATGCTACACAGCGGCCATGAGCAGTCTTTTCGAAGCCGCCGGCATGGATGAGGGAGCCCCGCGCCCCCTCGCGGACAGGCTGCGTCCGAAGGCGCTCGAAGAGGTGGTGGGGCAGGATCACCTGCTCGGCCCCAAGGGCCCGCTCGGGCGCATGCTTGGCGCGGGCCATCTCTCCTCGGTCATCTTCTGGGGCCCGCCCGGCACCGGCAAGACGACCATCGCGCGGCTGCTCGCCGGCAAGGTCGGCCTCTATTTCGAGCCCATGTCGGCGATCTTTTCCGGCGTTGCGGACCTCAAGAAAATCTTCGAGGCCGCGCGTGGCCGCCGCCAGACGGGCAAGGGCACGCTCCTCTTCGTCGACGAGATCCACCGCTTCAACCGCACCCAGCAGGACAGCTTCCTGCCCGTCATGGAAGACGGCACGGTGACGCTGGTCGGTGCCACCACGGAAAATCCCTCCTTCGAGCTCAATGCGGCGCTTCTCTCCCGCGCGCAGGTCATGGTGCTGAACCGGCTGGACGACGCCGCGCTCGAAGAGCTTCTCACGCGCGCGGAAGGCTTCTACGAAGCGCCTCTGCCGCTGACGGAAGACGCGCGCGCCTCGCTGCGCGCGATGGCCGATGGCGACGGGCGTTATGCGCTCAATCTCGCCGAAGAGGTGCATGCGCTGGCGCCGTCCGAACCCTTCGACACGGCTGCGCTCATCGCTGCCGTGCAGCGCCGCGCGCCCCTCTACGACAAGGGGCGGGAAGGGCACTACAATCTCGTCAGCGCGCTCCACAAGTCGATCCGCGGGTCGGATTGCGACGCCGCGCTCTACTGGCTCGCGCGCATGCTGGTGGGCGGCGAAGAGCCGCTCTACATCGTGCGCCGTCTCGTCCGCGCCGCTATCGAGGATATCGGCCTCGCCGATCCCGAAGCCGTGCATCAGGCACTGGCCGCGAAAGACGTGTTCGACTTTCTGGGGGCGCCAGAGGGCGAACTTGCGCTCGCGCAGGCGACGATCTATCTCGCCACCGCGCCGAAATCGAATGCCTCCTATGCCGCCTTCGGCGCGGCAAAGCGCTCCGCGCGCGACACGGGATCGGTCGCGCCGCCCGCGCATATCCTCAACGCGCCGACGAGGCTCATGAAGGAGCTTGGTTACGGCGCGGGCTATGAATATGACCACGATGCGCCGCAGGCCTTTTCCGGTCAGGATTATTTCCCGGAAGAAGTCGGCCGCCAGCAATTCTATGAGCCGGTCGAGCGCGGTTTCGAACGCGAGATATCGAAGCGCCTCGCCTATTGGCGCAAGCTGAGAGAAGAGAGGGACGGATGAATTCCATTTTCGCTGTCGCCGTGGGCGGCGCCATCGGGGCGACCGGGCGCTATCTCTTCAACCTGCAGATGCTGCGTCTTCTCGGGCCGAATTTTCCCTGGGGCACGTTCGGCGTGAACGTCACCGGTTCCTTCATCATGGGTCTCGTTGCCGGTCTCTTCGCGTTCCGCCTCGATCTCTCGTCCGAAATGCGCAGCTTCATCACCACCGGCATTCTCGGCGGTTTCACCACCTTCTCCGCCTTTTCGCTCGACGCGGCGAACATGATCGAGCGCGGGCAGCATGCCCTTGCCGCCGCCTATATCGGCGGTTCGGTGGCGCTCGGCATTGCCGGTCTCTTCTTTGGCCTCTGGATCGCAAGGGTGACATTCCCGGCATGAGTGAAGTTTCGCAAATCGGTGTCACGGAAGAAGAAGATGGCGTCCGTCTCGACCGCTGGTTCAAGCGGCGTTTCCCGATGCTCACGCATGGGCGCCTCGAAAAGCTGTTGCGCACGGGGCAGGTCCGCATCGACGGGGCGCGGGCGAAGGCGAATGCGCGTCTGGCGGCGGGGCAGGTCGTGCGCGTGCCGCCGCTCGGGGAAGATGCGGAGAAGCAGGCGCCGAAGCCCGAGCGCGGCGTCAGCGATGCGGATGCCGAATTCGTCCGTTCTCTCGTCATCCACAAGGACAAATCCGTCCTTGTGCTGAACAAGCCCGCCGGCCTCGCCGTGCAGGGCGGCACCAAGACCGAGCGCCATCTCGACGGCATGCTCGATGCGCTCACCTTCGACGCGAAGGAGCGCCCGCGCCTCGTTCACCGGCTCGACCGCGACACGTCCGGCGTCCTCGTTCTCGCGCGCACGGTGAAGGCGGCGGCGGCGCTTGCCCGCGCCTTCAAGCAGAAGGATGCGCGGAAAATTTACTGGGCGCTCGTTGTTGGCCTTCCGGTTCCGCGCCAGGGCACCATCGACCTCGCCTTGACGAAGCAGGGCGGGCCGCGTGCCGAGCGCGTCTTTGCGGCGGAGAAGGGCGACGAGGATGCCCGCAATGCCGTCACGCATTTCTCGACCGTTGCCAACGCTTCTTACAAGCTCGCCTGGGTGGCCTTCATGCCGCTCACGGGCCGCACGCACCAGATCCGCGCTCATGCTTCCGCCATCGGCACGCCCATCGTCGGCGACGGCAAATATGGCGGCGTCGATGCCCATCCCGGCGGCGAAATCCCGCGCAAGCTCCACCTCCATGCCCGCTCCATCGACATCGCGCATCCCGATGGCGGGCGCCTCTTCATCGAGGCGGAACTGCCGCCGCACATGAAGACAAGCTGGAAACTTCTCGGCTTCGACGAGCGCGACGCGGAGGATGCATTCGCGGGGCTGGAGGGGTGATGGATTTTCCATTTCCCCCAACGCGTCATGACCCGCTTTATGCGGGTCATCCACGTCTTTCGGAGACAAGCAACTTGACTTTGCGAAGGTTGGGCGGGAGCCTGTTCCTACACAGAAGGGTGAGCGGGGGGAGAGGCAATGCGGAGCCGTTTTGGTTTGGTCGCAATGCTATTTACAGCACAAGTCCAAGCATGTGCTCCGGTTGAGCACACAGCAAAAATTACTCAGCCGGTCGACCAAGTGCTGTACGCCGGGATCGGTGATTCCATAATTACGATTAATACGGAGAAAAGTTTGCCGAATGCGTTTGGTCAGGCGGATGTTTTTGGACGCACGACGCCAACTGGAATGATTACGGTTCAGTATTTAGGCAGTGAGGGAAAAGTTGCGCGATTTGTTCGTCGAGCAGTAGATATCAATACCGGCGCGACGACGATGAACAGTTCGCCTATTGTTATCCCGAAGGCGCAATTCTACTTAAGTGTGGATAGGCGCCAGAAAGTATTGTTTTAGAAGGGTTTGAGCCATAGCGTGGTCTCTCCGATTGCGGAGGGGCCGATGGACGCCGTCCGGTTCGAGCGCCTCAAGGCGCGAGTTGCGAGAGAACTGACGCCCGAGCAGTGCGTCGAGCTCGGGGAAGTGGTGCGGGCCGCCGCCGCATCGCGGCTGGCCGATGTCGCGCTTGCGCGCCGTTCGGCGGCTGTGAGCAGCCGACGCGGATGTCCGCATTGCGGCCATGGCGACATCGTAAGGCACGGCCGCGACGCGCAGGGCCGGCAGCGCTTCCGCTGCCGGCGGGATGGCCCGTCCGGCTGCGGCCGCACCTTCAACGCCCTCACCGGCACGGCCTTCGCCCGCATGCGCAAGCCGGAGAAGTGGGCGGCCTATGCCCGCATGGTGGCCGCCGGTTTCAAGTCGGTCGACGATGTGAAGGCGAGCGGACTCGGCATCTCGCGGCTGACCGCCTGGCGCTGGCGCCATCGCCTCTTGCGTGCCCAGGCGCTGCGGCAGGCGGCACAGGTGGGCGGCGTCATTGAGGCCGATGAAACCTACTTCTTGAGCTCTTACAAGGGTCATCGGGGCTGGCAGAACGGGAATCCGCCGGAGAACCGCCCGCCGCGCTACCGCGGCGGCCCGGCCGTCAAACAGGGGCTCTCCAGCGAGCAAATCCCGGTTCTCACGGCGCTGGATAATGCCGGCGGCATCATCGAGGAGGTGTTGCCGAACCGTGCCGCCATCGCTTCCACGCTCCAGGGACGTATCGCGCCGGGCTCGGTTCTCTGCTCCGACGGGTTGAAGGCCTACGTCAACGCGGCGGTGAAAGCGGGTTCGGAACATCGCCGCATCATGGCCCCGAAGAAGACACGGGCGGCGAAAGCAATGGGCGGAAAACCCCGCCGCCCCGGCCGGCTCGGCCTCGGCCATGTGAACGCGCATCACGAGCGCACGAAGACCTTCGTCAACCGGCAGGTGCGCGGCGTCTCGACCCGCTATTTGCCGCTTTATCTCGGCTGGCTTCGGGCGCTCCGGAGGCCCGGCTTTTCGCCGGAAGCCCTCATCGACGAGGCGCTATCCACACTTAAGTAGAATTGCGCCATCCCGAATACGCAGACAACGACGACTAGCGGTTTTGTTGGTACAACGCCGGTTGCAGCAACGTCTACTACTTACGCGCCACCGACCATCATTCCAGCAAACCCACCCCAAGCGCGGGTGTTGCCGCAAGCGGAAGTTATCTTCCAAATAGATATGTCGCTAGAGCATGAGTTTGTCGTCGGCGGTAGAAAAATTGAGCTAATCAGTGTTGCGCCAACGTCGATCAGCTACCGTATCCATTAGGCACTCCGCTGAAAGACGTGGATGACCCGCATAAAGCGGGTCATGACGTTTTTTTGGTATTGTTCCAATCAGGTCGTTGATCATGACAAAAGCTGAGAAGATCACGCGCGGTACCGGCAATGTATTCGCCGATCTCGGTCTTCCGGACGCGGAAGAGCGGCAGACAAAGCTGCGGCTTGCCTTCGAGCTTAATCGCTTGATTGATGAACGAAAGTTGACCCAGGCGGCCGCCGCGGACCTGCTCGATATCAACCAGCCGAAGGTTTCTGCTCTGGCGAACTACAAGCTCGATGGCTTTTCCGTCGAGCGGCTGATGGCTTTTCTGACGCTGCTCGATCGCGATGTGGAAATTGTCGTCAGGAAAAAGGCGCGGTCGCGGCCGGCCGGACGTATCACCGTGGTAGCCGCTTGACCTCTCCCCTCCGCCTTGTCGTCTTCGATTGCGACGGTACGCTGATCGACAGCCAGCACATGATCGTCGCGGCGATGAACCTCGCCTTCGATGCGCATGGGCTCGAAGCCCTGCCGCGCGAACAGGTGCTCTCCATCGTCGGCCTCTCGCTTGAGGAGGCAATCCATGCGCTCGTGCCGCATGTCGAGGCGCCGGTCCGCTCCCGCGTCACCGAGAGCTACAAGGGCGCCTTCTTCGAGCTTCGCGCCCGCAAGGATCTCGCCGAGCCGCTTTTCCCCGGCGTGCGCGAGGCGCTCGATGCGCTCAGCGCCCGTGGCGATACGGTGCTTGGCATCGCCACCGGCAAGTCGCAGCGCGGCCTGCGCCACGCCCTCGATCTCCACGGCCTTCGCGACTATTTCGTGACGCTCCAGACGGCGGACGACGCGCCTTCGAAGCCCCACCCGGAAATGCTGCTCCGCGCCCTGCGCGAGACCGGGGCGGAGCCTCACAACACAATCCTCGTCGGCGACACGAGCTACGACATGGCGATGGCCCGCGCGGCGGGAACCCATGCGTTCGGCGTCGATTGGGGCTATCATGAGCCCCATCAGCTCGATGCCGCCGGCGCGCATCTGTTGCTGTCGGATTTCGCGGGCCTCGCGCCTGCGGCCGATGCGCTCTGGGCCGGCCGGGCAGACGAGACCAAAGCCGCCGCTGGAGGGGCATGACCCATGAGGAAATTTCTCGGTTTCATCGTCGTCATCGTTCTGCTGCTCGCGGGCGCGCTCTACGCGCTCACCTTTGCCGATCTCGGCCGCTTCGCGCCGCAGATCGAAGCCGCCGCGAAGGAAGCGACGGGCCGCATACTGAAGATCGAAGGCCCGCTTCATATCGGTTTCTCGCTGGTGCCGACGGTCGTTGCCGGGCAGGTGAGTTTCTCCAATGCCGAGTGGGGCACGAAGCCGCAAATGCTCACTGCGGAAAAGCTTGCGCTCCAGGTCGCGCTGCTGCCGCTCCTCTCCGGCCAGGTCGATGTGCGCAGCGTCACCATCGAAGGCGCGGACATCTTTCTCGAAACGGACCGCAAGGGCAGGGGCAATTGGGAGTTCGGCGATGCCGCGCCCGCGCCTCAGCCCGAGAGCGAAGGTGCCGGCATGTCGCTCGCCAATGTGCCGGAGGTCAATATTTCCGGCTTCCATCTCGCCTATCGCGATGGCGAGACGGGGCGGGTGAGCGAGGCGGCCTTCAAGGAAGTGACGCTTGCGGCTCAAGGTGGCGGGTTTCATGCCGTCATCGAGGGTGAGGTCAACGGTTCGTCCGTCTCCTTCGCCTCCGTCATCGAGGGCAACACGCAGAAGGCGTCTCTCAAGGGCGCGACGCTGACCGTCGCGGGCACGAGCGTCGGCGGCGATCTCGCGCTCGACATGACGGGCAAGCCGAAGCTTTCCGGCGCGCTTTCGAGCGAGGCCTTCGACGTCACACCTTTCCTCAAGGGCGATGGCGGCGTTTCCGGCAAGGGCGGTCCTGTGTTCAGCAAGGAGCCGCTGCCGCTCGACGGGCTCACCGCGCTCGACGCCGATCTCTCCTTCGCGCTTGGCGAATTGCGCTACGGCAAGGTCGTCCTGACCGGGCTGAAACTCCCGGTGAAGATCGATGGCGGCAAACTTTTCGCGCCGCTCACCGCGAAATATCGCGGCACGCCGGTCAAGCTCGCGCTCAACGCGAATGGCGCCAAGGGCAGTGTCGGCATCGAGGCCAATGCCGCGAATTTCGATCTCGGCCAGTTCCTCACCGATCTCGATCTCACCACCATGCTCAATGCGCGTGGCGATTTCGGCGCGAAGCTCAACGGCCAGGGCAAGTCGCTTCATGCGATTGCCGCCTCGCTTGGCGGCCAGACCAATCTCGTCATCGGCAAGGGCACGATCAATTCGCGCGCCTTCGCCATCGTCTCGGACGATCTGGTGAAGGTGCTGATCCCGTCCGGCGAAAGCGGCGATACCGCGCAACTCGTCTGCGCGATCAGCCGTTTCGATTTCGCGTCCGGCGTCGGCAAGGCAACCGCGCTGGCGCTCGAAACGGACAGCCTCATCACCACGGGCTCGGGCACGGTCGATCTCGGCAACGAGCGGATCGGCCTGCTCTTCAAGCCAAAGCCCAAGAAGGCGAGCCTTGTGAGTCTCGCCTTCCCGGTGCGCCTCTCCGGGCCGCTCACCTCGCCCACGGCCGGTCTCGACAGGACGGGCGTCGTCACGGGCGTTGCAACCGCCGTCGGCGGCGTTGCGCTCACGGGCGGCGTCGGTGCGTTGCTGCCGCTGATGAGCACGGGTTCGGACTCCGTCGCCTCCGGCGGCGATTGCGGCGCGGCGGCGGCTGCGGCGCAAGGCTCCTCCGGCGGTGTTACCGGCGCGGCCGAAGGCGCCGCCAGGAGCGTCGGCGACACGCTCGAGAATATCGGCAAGGGCATCGGCGGCATTTTCGGGAAGTGAATCCGTTGCTCTTTTCACGGCGGGAGAGTCGAAGGCTTTCCGAACCGAGGAGGTTTCCCTTTTTTCGTCATGACCCGCTTTATGCGGGTCATCCACGTCTTTGTCTTCCTTTGAGGCCGCGAAGACGTGGATGGCCCGGACAAGCCGGGCCATGACGGTTGTTTGATATGAATGAGCATATGACCGACAACAAATCCAACGACGAAACCACGGCTGCGATCTTCGATCTCGCGCGCAACCGTTCGCTTGACGAACAGGTGTCGCATCCGGGCCGCGAGAAGCGCCGGCTGCCGAAGCGGTTCTACAGCCGCGCGGAAGTGGGCGCCCATGAGGAGGGCCATGCGATCCTGCTCGACGGGCGCGTGGTGAAGACACCGTCGAAGCGTCCGCTCGCCGTGCCGTCGCTCGCGTTGGCTCAGGCCATGGCGGCGGAGTGGGAGGCGCAGCAGGACGAGATCGACCCGCGCTCCATGTGGCTCACCAAGCTCGCCAATACGGCCATCGACCTCGTCGCACCGCGCCGCGAGGCGGTCGTGGACGAACTTGCCTCATACGCGGGCACCGATCTTCTTTGCTACCGGGCAGAGTTTCCGGCGGCGCTCGCCGCCCGCCAGGCCGCGCTCTGGGACCCCCTTCTCGGCTGGGCGGCAACGCAGGGTATCGTCCTCATGCCCACCTTCGGCATCCTCCATGTCGCACAGCCGGAAGCCTCGCTCGCGGCCTGGCGCGCGGCGCTCGGCAGGCTCGACGCCTTTCGCCTCGCCGCCCTCCACAACGCGGTGACGCTCACCGGTTCCGCCGTTACCGGCCTTGCCGTCGTGATGGGCCGCCTCAGCCCGCAGGAAGCCTTCGACATCGCCCATCTCGACGAGCACTGGCAGATGGAACTCTGCGGGGAGGACGAGGATGAGGTGGCCCGGCTCGCGATCCGCCGCGCCGAACTCGTCGAAACCGGACGTTTCGTGGCTCTTCTCGACTGAAAACGGCGGTTCCCGCCCGGCTGACGCAGCGTTGCCCGGGGTGATGGCGCCCATTCAGCCCCGCCCACAGGAATGGCGGCCAGGCCATTGGCAAAAACGAGATTTCGGTGCTATTCAGTTCGCCTTCGCGGAGACCGCGACAGCGCCAGCGGGCCGCTTCGAAGAGCCCCGCATTCCGGCGTTAAGAACAGTATTCTGGAGGCCGTCTCCCGGAGAAACGGGGAGGGGCGGCTCGTCCGATTATCCAGGGGGCGGCATGAAGGACATTCTTCGTCGGCTTGAAGAGCGGCGGCAGGAGGCAAGGGCCGGCGGCGGGCAGAAGCGCATCGACGCGCAGCACGCC
>JACIYQ010000126.1 GCA_014359855.1 Parvibaculum sp. | reverse complement strand
ATGCGAGCCATGTGCTGGTCTCCTCGTTTTCGAGGCTTCAAGCCCGTTGTTGCCCTGAAGACGGAGCCCCTCTCCATCCCGGTACAACTCTCCATGCGCGCACTGAAAAAATGGTTAACGGCCCGCTCACCATAAACCTTGATGTGAGCGGGCGTGACAAAACTGCCAACGGTGTCCGTCAGGTCAAACCTTCGGCACATCCATGCCGCGTTGAACGGCCGGCCGCGCACCGACGGCGTCAAGCCAGCGCCTCACATTCGCGCCCTCGCCCACCACATCGGGTTTCGCCTGCGCGATCAGGTCGAAGGCGACGCTGATCCAGGGATAGGTCGCCATGTCGGCGATCGAATAGTCCCCGCCCATATACGCCGCCTCCCCGAGCCGCTTGTCGAGAACCTTGATCAGGCGCGCGCCTTCGCCGATGTACCGGTCGATCGCATAGGGAATCTTTTCCGGCGCGGTATTGATGAAATGGTTCGCCTGACCGAGCATCGGTCCGACGCCGCCCATCTGCCACATCAGCCATTCAAACGTCTTCGCGCGCTGCTCGCCTTTTGGCGCAAGAAACTTGCCCGTCTTTTCGGCGAGATAAACAAGGATCGCGCCCGACTCGAACACCGAGACCGGCCCGGCATCCGCATCCCGGTCGACGATGGCCGGAATGCGATTATTGGGGCTGACTTTCAGGAATGACGGCGCGAACTGCTCGTCCTTGCCGATGTTGACCGGGTGAACCTCATAAGGCAGCCCTGCCTCCTCGAGCATGATGGAGACCTTGCGGCCGTTCGGCGTCGTCCATGTATAGAGATCGATCATCGCATTCCGCCCTTCGCACATGCGGCATGCGGCACTCCTCCCCGCAGCCGGCGATTTCTGATCAAGCGCATATGGGGAAGCCGAGCGGCAAGCGCATCTCGCTCCTGCCGGGAACCGTCAGTATTCGACGGTCACTTCGACGTGATGATGCCGGTGCCGCGCGCACACATAGGGCGAGAGCGTATATTCGCCGGCTGCGAGCTCAAGCCCCACCGCTTCCTGCGGCAGAAGGAAGTCGGCAATCGCATCGCCCTTCGCATCGAGGATCGAAAAGCCGTAGGTGCCGTCCATGACGCGCACAACCTTGCCGCCTTCGGGCAGCTTCAGTGTCCGCCCCCAGGCCTCGCTGGTGCCGTACTTGTCCTTCATGATCAGGCTTCCCGTCGCCGTTACCGTTTCCGCACCCGCGGGAGCGGCAAGAACGGCAGCCACAACGGCAGCCAGAACAGTGGTCGGAATGAGGCGCATGCAAAACACCCTCCTATCGGCGCCACGCGGCGCAAAAGGCAAACAGCGCCTCCGGTTTCCCGGAAGCGCTGCAAGCTTACCATAAGAGAAGGTGCCGTTAAGCCCCGCCTCTACTTTCGTGCGCGTTGCCCGAACAGCACATTGCGTGCGCGCTCGGCCTCTTTGGTCTTGTCCCCGATGGTACCCCGTCGCCATTCGCGACCAAGGGCAAACCCCCTCTGGACGGCCGGACGGGTGCCGACCCGTTCGAACCAGTCTTTCAGGAATGGGAAATCGTCAAGCCGCTGACCCTGGTTCTTGTAGGGTACGATCCAGCCCCAGCAGGCCATGTCGGCGATCGAGTAACGGCCAGCGAGATAGTCGCGGTCCTTCAGGCGTTTGTTCATCACGCCATAGAGCCGGTTGACCTCGTCTGTATACCGCTTGATACCGCTTGATCGCATAAGGGATATTCTCCTGAGCGTACTGGCGGAAGTGATGGGCTTGGCCCGCCATGGGGCCAAGCCCAGCCATCTGCCAGAACAGCCATTGGTCGACCTCAACTCTCGAGCGTTCGCTCGCCGGGTAGAACTTACCCGCCTTGCGACCGAGATATTGAAGGATAGCCCCCGACTCGAAAATCGAGATCGGTTTCCCCCCCGGACCGCTCGGGTCCACGATGGCTGGCATCCTGTTGTTCGGCGCGATCTTCAGAAAGGACCGCTTGAACTGGTCACCAATACCGACATTCACCGGCTTCACCCGATAGGGCAGGCCGCATTCCTCCAGCATGACCGAAATCTTCCAGCCGTTTGGCGTTGGCCAGTAGTAGAGATCGATCGGCTTGGCGTTGTCCCGCTCGGAAGCGGGACGTCGCCGT
>JACIYQ010000125.1 GCA_014359855.1 Parvibaculum sp. | reverse complement strand
CTGGGCGAGCGCCAGATCAGCGTCGATTGCGACGTGCTGCAGGCCGATGGCGGCACGCGCACGGCCTCGATCACCGGCGCCTGGATCGCGCTGCATCAATGCATCGAATGGATGCGCGCCCGCTCGATGATCTCCGCGCCGGTCATCAAGGATCACGTGGCGGCGATCTCCTGCGGCATCTACAAGGGCGTTCCCGTCGCCGACCTCGACTATGCCGAGGATTCGACCGCCGACACCGACGCGAATTTCGTCATCACGGGCGCCGGTGGCATCTGCGAAATCCAGGGCACGGCGGAAGGCGACCCCTTCTCGGAGGAAGAATTCCTCAACCTCCTGAAGCTCGCCAAGGCGGGCGTCGCCGATCTCGTGAAGCTTCAAAAGGAAGTCATTTCGAAATGACGCGCAAGTTCGAGGGCGGCAAGCTCGTGGTCGCAAGCCACAATCCCGGCAAGGTCCGCGAGATTGCCGATCTCCTCGCGCCTTTCGGCATCGAAACCGTCTCGGCGGGCGATCTCGGCTTGCCCGAGCCCGACGAGACGGGCGAAACCTTCCGCGCGAATGCCGAACTGAAGGCGCTTGCCGCCGCGAAGGCCGCATCGCTTCCCGCGCTGGCCGACGACAGCGGTCTCTGCGTCGATGCGCTCTCAGGCGCCCCCGGCATCCATTCCGCGCGCTGGGCGGGCCCGAACAAGGATTTCGACTTCGCGATGGAAAAGCTCCGCCGCGGCATGATCGAGGCGGGCCTCTCCGACACCAGCGCGCATTTCGTCTGCGGCCTCGCGCTCGCCTGGCCGGACGGCCATGTCGAGTATTTCGAGGGCCGTGTCGACGGCGAACTCGTCTGGCCGCCGCGCGGAGGCAAGGGCTTCGGCTACGACCCCGTCTTCGTGGCGAACGGCTACGACATCACCTTCGGCGAAATGGAGCCGCAGGAAAAACACGGCATCTCGCATCGCGCGCATGCCTTCCGGCAACTGGTCGATGCCTGCTTCGGTAAATAGCGCTGCGCCGCGGGCGCCCCTGGAAACCGAAGGCGGCTTCGCCGTTTACGTGCACTGGCCCTTCTGCCAGTCGAAATGCCCCTATTGCGATTTCAATTCCCATGTCGTCGCGAATATCGACCAGGCGCGCTGGGCGCGTGCGCTTGTGCGCGAGCTTGAGCACATGCGCTCTCTCTCGGGTCCGCGCCGCGTGCGCTCCGTCTTCTTCGGCGGCGGCACGCCCTCATTGATGCTGCCGGAAACGGTCGAGGCGGTGCTCTCGAAAATCGCCATGCTCTGGACGATGGAGGAGGGCGCCGAGATCACCCTCGAGGCGAACCCGACCAGCGTCGAGGCGGACCGCTTCAGGGGCTACGGGGCGGCGGGCGTCAACCGTCTCTCGCTCGGCGTGCAGTCTCTCGACGATGCCGAACTGAAATTTCTCGGCCGTCTTCACAGCGCGGAGGAGGCGTTGCGCGCCATCGCACTCGCCCGCGAAACCTTCCCGCGCCTGTCCTTCGACCTGATTTATGCGCGCCCCGGCCAGACGGCGGAGAAATGGGAAAAGGAACTGCGTGCCGCGCTCGCCCATGCGGCCGATCACCTCTCTCTCTATCAGCTCACCATTGAGCCGGAGACGGCCTTTGCAAGGCTCTACGAGAAAGGCTCCTTTACGCTGCCGGAGGATGAAGAAGCGGCGGATATGTATGCGCTGACGGGAGAAGTCTGCGCGGAAGCCGGATTGTCAGCCTACGAAGTATCGAACTATGCCGCCCCGGGCGCGGAGTCCCGGCACAATCTCGTCTATTGGCGCTACGGGGATTATGCAGGCGCCGGTCCCGGCGCGCATGGACGCATCACGGCCGGAGGAAAGCGGCTTGCCACGCGCGCGCGCCGCCTCCCCGGCGATTGGATAGACAGCGTCGAGCGCGAAGGCCATGGCGTCGAAGCGATGGAAGACATCGCACCGGCGGAGCAGGGCGACGAGATGATGCTGATGGGCCTGCGTCTTGCCGAAGGCGTCTCGCTTGCGCGTTACGCGCGTCTCACCGGCAGTGAAATTTCATCCGCCCGCCTTGAGGCCCTCGCCGCCGACAATCTTCTCGCGGTGAAGGACGGCATCGTTCGCGCGACACCCGAAGGCCGCATGCTGCTCGACGCCGTTCTCGCGCGGCTTCTCGCCTGATCTTCAGAACCCGTCGGCGTAGTCGGGCTGCGCTTCCGGCGCCGCGGCCTGGAAGGGCGGCAGTGCCTCGCATCGCGCGACGATGCGGTTGATGCGCGGGTAGGGCGAGAGGTCGATCTTGAAGCGCCGGTAGTTCAGGTGCTGCGGTACCAGGAAAATGTCGGCGATCGTCGGTTTGTCGCCGAAGCAGAACGGCGTGTCCGGCCCGGCGGCAAGCAGCGCTTCGAGCGCCGAAAATCCCTTCTGCGCCCAATGGGCATACCAGTTTTGCCGCTGCGCGTCGTCGAGCCCCATCTCGCTCGCGAGATAGCGATGCACGCCCGAATTGTTGAGCGCGTGCATTTCGGCGGCAATGGCGGCGGCGAAGGCGCGCGCCCGCGCCCGGGTCAGCGGATCGGCGGGCAGGAGCGCCGGATCTGGAAACATCTCTTCGAGATATTCGATGATGGCGGAAGATTGCGTGATGACCGCGCCCTTGTGTTCGAGCGCCGGCACGAGCCCCTGCGGATTGAGCCTGAGATAGCTTTCGGATTTCTGCTCGCTCGCCGGGCCGATATTCACCGGCACATAATCGTAGTCGAGCCCCTTCAGCGCCTCGATTACGCCGAGCTCATCGTGCTGAACAAGTTCGAGAAACGCGGCGCCGAGGACGCCCTGCGCGACGTGCGCAAGCAGTGGAAGCGCAACCGGGCGGCCTTCGAGCTGCCGGACGACCAGGTGCCGGTATTTCCGACCAT
>JACIYQ010000124.1 GCA_014359855.1 Parvibaculum sp. | reverse complement strand
TCGTTCGTCTTTACGCTGGCCAGCGCGTTAAGCCTGAGCCTCGAAATGGCGGCCCGCCGCGGCAAATATGCAGACTTCGCCGGGGGGAGGGGATAAAACCACAGTGACTCGCTTTCGCCTCAATTGTGCGATTTCCATAGCGGCAAGCGAGAGGAGCAACAGCCTTTCTTGATCCGTCGAAGTAGCAAGATTTTATTGGAAGTGATTGGTGTCGCCGTGGCCGTGACGGCCACGCTTCTTGCCGTTTTGGCGTGGCAGCTCTCCTCGGGCCCGGTCTCTCTCTCCCTCTTGAACCAGATGATCGAGGACGCCGCGAACCCTGCGCTCCAGGGCGGCGAACTGGATATAGAGGACACGGTCCTCATCTGGTCGGCGGAAGATCGCGAACTCTCGCTCCGGCTGCGTGATGTCCGTCTCATCGGTGCGGACGGCAACCAGGTCGCACGGGTGCCTCAACTCGCTTTCGATCTGAGCATGCCGGCCCTCCTGCGCGGCACGCTGGCGCCGAAGGCGATTGACCTTTTCGGCGTGCGGGCAACCGTTCTGCGCCGCCCCGGCACCGGCGTCACGCTGGCGCTCGCTAAAACGGACGCCGACGAGCCGGACCTTGAAACGCCGGCTGTGGTCGGGCCGATGCTTGAGGCACTGGTTTCGGAGGGCGATCCTTCCTCGCCGCTCGGCTATCTCTCGCGCCTCGGCATACGCGACGCCAAGCTTCGCTTCGTGGATGAGGTCAACGGCGTCACCTTCGATGCACCCGACGCGAGCGTCGTCATCTTCAAGGGCGGCGGCGGGCTTGCGGGGGTACTTCACGCGACATTTGCCATCGGTGACACGATGGCGACGCTCGATATGAATGGCGTTCTGCCCGCCGGGGCCGATGAGGCCAACATCGAGGCGAGCATCGCCGATCTCGTTCCGGCCGCCCTCGCGCACACCGCGCCTTCGCTCTCCGACTATGCGGTTTTCGATGCCCCTCTCTTCGCCACCGGTGAACTGCGCATCGGCAGGGACGGCGCTCTCCGCTCGGGCCGCCTGTCGCTCCGTGCAGGTTCGGGCAACATAAATCTCCCCGCGCCATGGGAAACGGTGATACCGCTGGAGGCGGCCGAGGGCGATGTCACGATCGACGGCCTCCTGCAACGCATCAAGCTCGAAAAACTTGTCGTGAAGGCGGGCCTGCATGAGGCGTCGCTTGGCGGCACTGTGGACTACCGTACCGGAAAAGGGCTCGATATTTCTTCGGCCCGCGTCGACCTTGCCGTCGACCGGTTTCATACGGAGGTACCGGGCTTCTTTATCGGACCCGTCGATCTCGAAGAGGCGACGCTGAAGGCAGACATCGACTTCGATGCGCTCAAGGCGGATATCGAGGAACTCTTCATCGGCACCGGTGGAGGCGGCATCCGGCTGTCGGGCTCGCTCGCCGATGCCGAGCGCTCACCCGCCGTGAAGGTCAAAGGCACTCTCGAACCCATGCCTCTTGAGGCATTGAAGGCTATCTGGCCCGTGCCGGTGGCGAAGGGCGCGAGAGAGTGGGTGGGCAAGAACCTGTCCGGCGGGAATGTCGACAGCGGCTCCTTCGTCATCGACCTGACGGGCGGAATGATCCAGGACGCTGCCGATCACATTCCTCTGCCGAAAGATGCGCTTCGCCTCGAGTTCACGGCAAGCGGTCAGACCATGCACTATCTCGGCGAGCTGCCGCCTATGGAGGACCTTCAGGCTCGCGGGTTGGTG
>JACIYQ010000123.1 GCA_014359855.1 Parvibaculum sp. | reverse complement strand
GCATCCGACGGCAGTCTCGATCACAAGGCTCGTTCCGCCGCGCGCCTCGGCGCCGTGCAGGCGCTCTATCAGATGGATATCGCGTCCACACCGCTCGACGATGCGGTTGCGGAGTTCGTCGAGCATCGTCTCGAGCATGGCGATGAAGGAGGTGAGGTGGCAGACGCGGATGCCGCTCACTTCGAGGATGTTGTCCGCGGCGTCGTGCGCGAACAGCGCGAGCTGGACCGGCAGGTGAACGGCGCGCTGGCCAAGGGCTGGTCGCTCGCACGGATCGACTCGACGCTGCGCGCTATCCTGCGTTGCGGGACCTACGAGCTTCGCCGTTGCAAGGATGTGCCCCTCAAGGTCATCATCAACGAATATGTCGATATCGCGCATGCCTTCTTCGAAGGTGACGAACCGGGCGTCGTGAACGCAGTGCTAGACCGGCTCGGCCGCGACATCAGGAGCGGAGCAGGAGCGAAACATGGCTCCGGCGGAAAAAGCTGAGAGTGACCGGCCCGGCGAGTTCGCGCTGATCGAGGAAATTTTCGCGCCTCTCGCAGCGGGGTCCGCTGGCGCGTTTGCGCTGAGGGACGATGCCGCGCTTTACCGTATGGAGGAGGGCTGCGAGACCGTCCTCACTGTCGATGCCATCGTTGCAGGCATCCATTTCCTTCCCGACGATCCCGCCGAAAGCGTCGCCCGCAAGCTCTTGCGCGTGAGCCTTTCCGACCTTGCCGCGAAAGGGGCGGTGCCGAAAGGCTACCTGCTCGTGACTGCGTGGGCGGACGATACGACGTTCGACTGGATCAAACGGTTCGCGGCCGGCCTTGCGGGCGATCAGAAGCGCTATGGCGTCTCTCTCTGGGGTGGCGACACGGTGAAGACACCGGGGCCGCTGACTCTTTCACTGACGGCCATCGGCGAGGTGCCGATTGGCGGGATGATCCCTCGCGGCGGTGCCCGGCCCGGCGACGATCTTTACGTGACCGGAACGCTCGGCGATGCGGCACTCGGCCTCGAAGTGCTGAAGGGAAGGCTCTCCGGGCTTGGCCGTGATGAAGCCAGCTGGCTCGTTCAGCGCTATCGCGAACCCGAACCGCGCTGTTCGCTCGGGCCGAGGCTGCGGGGGCTCGCCCATGCCGCGCTCGACGTGTCGGATGGGCTTTTGGCCGATCTCGGCCATATTTGTGAAGTTTCCGGGACGGGAGCCCGAATCGAGAAGGACAAGCTGCCCCTATCGGCGGCGGCGCAAATGGCGCTGCGGCAGGACGGGGAGCTCTTTCCACTGATTGCGGGCGGCGGCGACGACTACGAAATTCTCTTTGCTGCCCCACCCGAAAAGGGGAACGAGATCGAGGCTGCCGCTGGGGAAGCCTCCGTCCGGGTAACGAAAATCGGCAGAGTGACAGGGCCGAATGAGGGCGTGACGCTTGTCGATGGCGCCGGCCGCGCGATTCCCCTCAAGCAATTGGGATATAGCCACTTTTAGGCTGGGAGCGGGCGCAGCCTGCCGGTTGCTTTCCGATGTCGTATTTGGCATCTTTCCGCGCGATTTCTGCATTCGGCAGGGGGAGGACTTCCGGCGTCAAGTGCCGGAAGGAGAGTGGCAATTCCCGCCGGTCAATCCTTCAAGGGAACCTAAGGATAAAACAATGAGCACTGCTTTGTGGGCTAT
>JACIYQ010000122.1 GCA_014359855.1 Parvibaculum sp. | reverse complement strand
GATCAGGACATCCGGGTGATCCAGTAAACCCGATTTCGCGGTTCCGAGTCCCGAGTGCTGGCGAACAGGCGTTTCGCTCGCAAAATCAAAAGCTTGAACCAACTCGGAAAAATTTAAACCGGACAGCAGTGGCATAAAGCGGGCCATGACGAAATGAGGGGAATACGAGACCGGGTACTTTTCTCTCACCCGCGCCCGTAACGCAGCCGCCCAAGCAGCGACAGCGGATCGGGCAGCTTCGCCGCGATGCCTTTCACACCCGCCTTCACGCGCTCGATGCGCATGACGTCCTCGATGCGGCGGTCGAGAAAGGCCCAGGTGCGCGCGTAATTCTCGCTGTCGTCCGAGAACCAGGTAAGCGATACCGACGAGAAGACGCCCGCCAGCGTTGCCCGCTTTGTATAGAAATTGAAATCGGTCGACGTATCGCCAACGGCGCGCCAGATCGCATCGACCGTGCGATAGAGTGCCTGCACCCCGCGCGTGCCCGACGTCGGCAGCGCCAGCATGGTGACCGCGCGGCGCACCGCCTCGCGCGAATGGAGATCGGCCTCGATGCGCGCGCGCACGGCAAATGTGATCCGTTCACGGACCCTCATCGCGCCGATGTCCTCGCGCGCGAGTGCCTCTTCCATCCGGCGGTCGCCATCGGCAAGAAAATAATCGACGAGATCCAGTACGCCCGACGGGAAGGCGAGCCGCATCTCGCCATGGGGCACATCCGCCGCCTGCGCTGCATCGGCAAGGAGGCGCGGCGTCCAGCCGTCGAAGGCGACATGCGGCAGCGCGGCCTCGAGAATTTTCATTCGCGCGAGATCGAGCCTGTCGGGTTTCGCCTTGCCCGAACCGCCGCCTGGGCCTGGACGCTTCTTCGCCGTGGATTTTTCAGGCATCCGCCTTCTCCTCGTCTGTTTCTTCAACGGCCTCTTGAGCGGACTGGCGCGCAGCCGCCCACGCCCGCGCCTCCGTCTCGAAGATGAGCTCGCCGAGATCGTCCATCCGCTGCGGATAGAGGATGCCGTCGAGATGGTCGCATTCATGCTGCACGACGCGGGCATGAAAGCCGCGCGCGACGCGCGCGACCGGCTCGCCCGTGAGCGACACGCCCCTGTAACGCAGCGCCGTGTAGCGCGGCACCGCGCCGCGAAGACCCGGCACCGAGAGACAGCCCTCCCAGCCCTTCTCCATCTCTTCCGTCAGGACCTCGATTTCCGGATTGATGAGAACGGTGAGAGAGGCCGTGTGGTCGAAGGCCTCTTCCTCGCCGATCCCCTCCGGCGCGCGCTCGGGCGGCGCCTGGAAGACGACGATCCGCCAGGGCTCGTAAATCTGCGGGGCGGCGAGCCCTGCCCCGTTTGCGTCGATCATGGTCTCGATCATGTCGCGGACAAGCGCCTTCACCTCCGGAGCCGTGGGGTCCGGAACGGGCTTTGCCACCCCCTTGAGCACCGGGTGGCCCATGCGGGCGATCTTGCGTATGGCCATGAGGGGAATATGAGGCCCGCCGGGCATGGCGGCAACCGGTGCCGGCGCCGCAGGCAAGAAATGAGGCGCAGGCCCAAAATGCGGGCTTTTCATGGGCCAAGAGTGGACAAAGGGCCCAAGCTTTGCTAGATAAGCGGCTCTCGCGGGTCCGGGAAACCGGTTCCCGCGACTAACTTATTGAATCGAAAGCAGGATCAGCCCGTGCAGGTACTCGTTCGCGATAACAACGTCGACCAGGCCATGAAAGCTCTGAAGAAGAAGCTTCAGCGTGAGGGCGTTTTCCGCGAAATGAAGCTCCGGAACTTCTACGAGAAGCCTTCCGAGAAGCGCGCCCGCGAGAAGGCCGAGGCGATCCGCCGCGCCCGCAAGCTCGCCCGCAAACGCGCCCAGCGCGAATCGGGCATCGTTGCCGTCAAGAAGTAAGCCTCCTTCGGGGTTTGAGATTTTGAAACGCCTCCGTTTTACGGGGGCGTTTTTCGTTTGGGGCGTCAGAGGCGCTTCGACATCAGCCGCTCGTAATTGCGGTAGCCTGCTTCCTCGTAGATGCGCCGGGCGCGCGTGTTGACCTCCAGCACATAGAGCCGGATCTCGCCGGCGCCGGCCGCTCTCGCTTCGGCTTCCGCCGCCTTGAGCAGGGCCTGACCGATCCCCTGCCCCCGCGCCGCCTCGGCAACCGAGATATCCCAGATGAGGGCATGACGGCGCCGCTCCGGACGCACGAAGGTGCCTGGATCCTCCTCGAGGGTGTAGCAAAGGAAGCCGGCGACGGCGCCTTGAAGCTCCGCCACAAGCGTCACGCCGCCCAGCCGCTCGATCTCGTCCTGCACCCAGTCGAGATGGCCTTCGGCAGCAGACGCATCCGCCCGGTTCTCTTCGATCGCGGCCTCGAAATCGTTGAGCGCGCCCATGAGATGGATGAGTGCCGGCCGGTCCTGCGGACAGACGCGGCGCAGGACGACCCCGCCCCTGTCAGAAGCGCTCATCGCCCTGCTCGCGCACGGGATCGGGAAAATCGCGATAGAGCGCGAACTGGATATTCTGGACGAGCGAGTTCACCGCGTGATGGTCGCTCTCTATGGGATCGGCGCGCGTTGCCACCCAGTCGAACGCGCTGTCGAGCTGGGTGAGGTCCGCGACCTCGATCATGAAATGGAATTCGCCGAAATGAGCAGGCGCAAGGCCGAGCTTCTTGCGCATCAGCCGCCAGCCCTCCACGACCCCCTCCGTCTCGAGGCGTTCCATGTATTTCGTGAAAGCATCCACGAAGTCCATGTCGCGCACGCCGGGCTTCAGGTTGAACCAGCCGTGATAGATGTCCATGACGTTTCCCCAGATAAAGGACGGGCGGTGCTCATGTGACCACCGCCCGCGCTTTTCGTCCAGCAAGCGGCGTGGGATCAACTCCTGGCGAGCGTCTTCGCGCCGAGGACCGACAGGCCGACCAGAACCAGCTCGACGACAATCGACTGTGCGACACCCTCGGGCGCCCCTTCGAGAACGACGCCGAGAACGCGGCCGATGACCGCGAAGCCGTAAAGCGCGGCCGCGCCCCACATCCAGTGAGCCCGCCCCGCAAAAAGCGCGAGCAGCGAGGCAAGCCCGCCCGCCAGGAAGAGCGCGCCGAGATCGGCCCTGAGCGAATTCGCGCCGAGCGGCGACAGCGCCCCGAGCCCGAGCATCTCACCCAACTGGACGGGAGAGGCAAACGCCATCGCCCCCATCGCCAATGAAAAGAGCCCCACCAGGGCAACGCCAATACGGCCCAACCAGATCATGTTCCCTCGTCCCTTTTTTGTTTCCGCCCCAAAGAAAACGGGCGGCGCCCATGTGAGCACCGCCCGCTTGCTTCGTCCAGTCTGACGGCGATCACAGGTTCTTGACGATCTCCTCGACCATCTTTTTCGCATCGCCGAAGAGCATCATGGTGTTGTCGCGGAAGAAGAGTTCGTTCTCGACGCCCGCATAACCCGAACCCATGCCGCGCTTCACGAAGAGCACCGTCTTCGCCTTTTCGACATCGAGCACCGGCATGCCGAAGATCGGGCTCGACGGATCGGTCTTGGCGGACGGGTTCGTGACGTCGTTCGCGCCGATGACGAAGGCAACGTCCGCCTGTGCGAACTGGCTGTTGATGTCTTCCAGCTCGAACACTTCGTCGTAGGGCACATTCGCTTCCGCGAGCAGCACGTTCATGTGACCGGGCATGCGGCCCGCGACCGGATGAATGGCGTAGGAAACCTTCACGCCTTCCTTCTTGAGGATGTCGGCCATTTCGCGAAGCGTGTGCTGCGCCTGTGCCACGGCCATGCCATAGCCCGGCACGATGATGACGGAGCCGGCATTCTTCATGATGAAGGCCGCATCGTCCGCCGAACCCTGCTTCACCGGACGCGTCTCGACGGCGCCGCCCGCGGCAGCCGACGTATCGGCACCGAAGCCGCCGAG
>JACIYQ010000121.1 GCA_014359855.1 Parvibaculum sp. | reverse complement strand
CTCGACAGCGCGGCGCTGGCGGAAAATTCGCGCGGCGCCTATCCGCTCTCCTTCATTCCGAATGCGAGCCCGACGGGCCGCGCGCCGCACCCCAAGAACATCATCATGCTGACGGCGGACGCCTTCTCGGTGCTGCCGCCGGTTGCGCGGCTCACGCCCTCCCAGGCGATGTATCACTTCCTGTCCGGCTACACCGCGAAAGTGGCCGGCACGGAAAAGGGCGTGACGGAGCCGGAAGCGACCTTCTCGACCTGCTTCGGCGCTCCCTTCATGTCGCGCCATCCGACCGAATACGGCAACCTGCTGCGCGCCCTCATCGCCGAGCACAAGGTGTCGTGCTGGCTCGTCAACACGGGCTGGACCGGCGGCGTCTACGGCACGGGCTCGCGCATGCCGATCAAGGCGACGCGCGCGCTGCTCGCCGCCGCGCTCGACGGATCGCTCAACAATGTCGAGTTCCGCACCGATCCGAATTTCGGCTTCGAAGTTCCGGTGAGCGTGCCGGGCGTCGACAGTTCGATCCTGAACCCGCGCGATACCTGGGCCGACAAGGCCGCCTATGACCTGCAGGCGCAGAAGCTCGTCGGCATGTTCATCGACAACTTCGCGAAGTTCGAGGCACATGTGGACCCGGACGTGCGCGCCGCCGCGCCGGTCGCCGCCCGCGCCGCCGAATAAGCGGGCGCCTCAGACGAAACGGAAAGCCCGGAGGGAAACCTCCGGGCTTTTTCGTTTCGCGGCGATTATTCCGCAAATACGATACGATCTTCTGCAATGTTAATCAGCCGCGGCAGTACATATCGGCTCGGGCTGCGTCCAGATCCTCTGCGCAGCACTTTTATCAAGTGATTTTGCTCAAGGTTTCTCAGCAGAGTTGCCGTCGTTCCACGGTTTGCGACAGACGTATATTCCTGAAACTCCCGGCTGTTCAAAATCGGTTTCCGGAAGAAGGCATCAAGCGCCGCCTGGGCATATTGGGAATGCGTGGCGTCGGCGAATGCCGCCTTCATTTCATTGTAGAGATTCAAAATCTTCTTCGCTTGTATCGTGTTGCGTTCTGCCTGACGGCATGACGCAGCCAGAAAAAATTCAATCCATTCCTGCCAATTTCCGTCTTCGGAAATCGCCAGCAGGCGGTCGTAGTATTCGTCTTGATGCTCTTCGAGATACTCACTCAGGTAAAACATGGGCCGGTGAAGGACTTTTCTTTTAAAAAGATAAAGAGGAATAAGTATGCGCCCAATTCTGCCGTTTCCGTCTTTGAACGGATGGATTATTTCAAATTGCGCATGCAGGACCGCCATTTGGACAAGGGGGTCATCGATCTCCGCACTTGCATAGCGCTCCCACACTTCAAGGTGCTCCTGCAAAATCACGGGCGGAGGCGGCACATATCTCGCCGTTTCAATAGTGTCGGTGGGGCGGCCTACCAGAACCTGATCCGTTCTGAACGCGCCCGGGTTCTTGTCTTCGCCGCGCACTCCGCGGAGAAGAGCGGCGTGTGTTTGACGAATGAGATTCAAGTTGAGCGGGCGGTCGTCCAGCATCTGTTCGGCCTGCAGAAGCGCACGACGGTAGTTCAGGATTTCGCCGATATCCTGCTTTTTGCTCTCTTCGTATTCTTCCCCCGCCTCGTGCTGCAGAACATCGCTGAGTGTCGCGACAGTCCCTTCGATACTGGAAGACAGAACTGCCTCCCGAGTCGTGATGGGCGACATCAGGACGCCCGGATTTATCAAGCCTTGAAGGAACCCGTCATATCGAGCGATGGCGGCATTCGCCCGGCCTACCAGGGGGGTCAATCTCTGCCAGTTCAAATTTTGAACAGGAAGGGCGTCGGGTATGAAAGGCTTTGGCATATAATTTCCCGAAATCCGAAAATAGTGTTCTTTTGCTTCGATCCCACAAGATTTGGGTACAGCCGGGTAAACACTACCGAGTTTGTGTACGCTAAAACCGTCATCAATGTACAAGAGATATCTAGCGTATAGCGGACTGTTAGCGAAACGAAATCCGTCCCCTGGCTTTCGCCACAAGAAACCGCCTCGTTTGCCCGCCAAGGAACGGGCTCGAACCAGGCGCCCGGCTCTCTCATAGCCGCTAGTCTATTTCGCGGCGACGCGCGGCACGCGGTCGCGTGCATCGGCGTAACTCGCCTCGCCGGGCCGTGCGAGGAAATCCTCCATCGTCTTTCCCCTTTCGTCCTTGAAGGTCTCCTCCGTCACCTTCAGCGCGCGGATACGCTCGATACGGAAGGTGCGAAAGTCGCCGCGCATTTCACCCCAGGCGCGGACCATGCGCGCGCCGAAAACGAGCGCCTCGATCTCGTCTTCGGTGAACATGAACGGCGGCAGCTCGTAGCCGGAGCGCATCATGTAGCCGAGGCCCGCCTCGCCTTCGACGGGCACGCGGCTCGCCCGCGGATCGGCGATGTCGCGATAGATGGTGCGAACGGAAACTTCGGGCCGGGCGGCAAGTTCCTGAGCGGTGACGACGCGCTTGGCTCGACGAGGCGGAGAAGGCACAATCACCCATGATCCAGCGCCTTGTGGAGGAACGGCTCTCTTGGGTGCTCGCCTATAACCGCTGGATCGACGATGCGAACTGGCCGGTCGTGAAGCGCGCGCTTTTCGGTGGCATCCGCTTTCGGTCATCGTGCCTCGCAGCGCGAGGAGAAGCGTGCGCGCGGCGCTCGGCCACGACAACCTCGTGCGGCACACGGAGCGGATGGGCGAACTTCATGCCGCGAAGCGCCAGCGGCGGAAGATCGAGCTGACGCTCGCCGCCTGACACGCCAAGGCCCGGAAGGAAGCTTCCGGGTCGTTGTCCGCCGCCGCCGCCGTGGCAACGCTACTTTTTCTTGCCCCGATTGTGGCTGTCGCCCGCATGCGTGCCGGTCCATGACGGCGGATCGGAGGCAGGGAAACTCTCGTCGAGCGTTTCGTCGACACATTCTTCTTCGGCCGCGCGTTTCTTCGCGGCTTCGCCGGCCTTGCGTTCGGCGCGTCTTGCATCCGCTTCCGGCGAGACTTCTCCGCTCGTCCAGGCAGGCGGATCGCTGGAGGGGAAAGATTCCTTTTCGGCTTCCGTCACCTTGCCGTCGCGGCGGGCCTGCTTTTCTTCGCTTGCGTTCTTGTTCTCGGGCACGGATTCTACCTCCCATATGCAGGAAAGGAACGGCTCAATCTCCGTAACGTTCCTCAACATATGGGTCCGCGCCCGCTTCGCGGCAATGCCGTGACCGGGTTCAGTGCGCTTCGTCCCAGTTTTTCGCGGCGCGTGCATCGACGTCGAGCGGCACGGTGAGCGCGAGTGCGGGCGCCGCCGCAGACGACATGACGCCCGAGACGGTCTCGCAAGTTTTCGCCGCTTCTTTCTCGGGCACTTCGAAAATCAGTTCGTCATGCACCTGCAGGAGCATGCGCGCCGAAAGTTTCGCGTCTGCAAGGGCGCGGGGCATGCGGATCATGGCGCGGCGGATGATGTCCGCCGCCGAGCCCTGGATCGGCGCGTTGATCGCGGCGCGCTCCATGAAGCTCTTCTCGGCCGGGTTCTTCGAATTGATCGCGGGCAGGTGGATGCGGCGTCCGAAGATCGTTTCGACATAACCGTTCTTGTGGGCGAAGTCCTTCGTATCGTCCATATAGGCGCGGATGCCGGGGAAACGCTTGAAATAGCGCTCGATATATTCGCCCGCCTCGCCGCGCGAAATGCCGAGCTGGTTCGCGAGGCCGAAGGCGGAGATGCCATAGATGATGCCGAAATTGATCGCCTTGGCGCGGCGGCGAACACTCGGGTCCATGCCTTCGATAGGCGTGTTGAACATCTCCGAGGCCGTCATCGCGTGAATGTCGAGCCCTTCTGCGAAAGCCTTTTTCAGCGCCTCGATATCGGCGATATGGGCAAGGAGCCGAAGCTCGATCTGGCTGTAATCGGCAGAGATGAGGAGGTTGCCCTGTTCGGCGATGAAAGCCGTTCTGATCTTGCGGCCGTCCTCGGTGCGGACGGGGATGTTCTGAAGGTTGGGCTCGGTGGAGGCAAGGCGGCCCGTCGATGTTGCGGCGAGGGAATAGGAAGTGTGGACGCGGCCCGTTTCCGGATTGATGTATTCGGGGAGTGCATCGGTGTAGGTGCTCTTGAGCTTCGACAGGCCGCGCCAGTCGAGCACACGCTGCGGCAGGTCATGGCCCTGCGCGGCCAGCATTTCGAGCGTGTCCGCATCGGTCGACCAGGCGCCCGTCTTCGTCTTGCGGCCGCCTTCGAGACCCTGCCTGTCGAAGAGGATTTCACCGAGCTGCTTGGGCGAGCCGATGTTGAAGCGTTCGCCCGCGAGCTCGTAGATATCCTCCTCATATTCGGCCATCTTCTGCGCGAAGCCGGAGGAGAGGCGCGCGAGCACCGCCTTGTCGACCTTCACGCCCGCCCGCTCCATTTCGACGAGCACGGTGACAAGCGGACGCTCCAGCATCTCGTAGACGCCGACACGCCGCTCCGCGACGAGACGCGGCTTCAATATGTGCCAGAGACGGAGCGTGACGTCGGCATCTTCCGCCGCGTAGGCCGTGGCGCGGTCCACCGGCACCTGGTCGAAGGTGATCTGCGTCTTGCCCTTGCCCGCGACCTCCGAAAAAGCAATCGGCTTGTGACCGAGATGAAGCTCGGAGAGTTCGTCCATGCCGTGGCCGTGAACGCCCGCGTCGAGCGCATAGGACATGAGCATGGTGTCGTCGAGCCCGCGAAGCTCGATGCCGTGCTGGCGGAAGACGATCATGTCGAATTTGAGGTTCTGGCCGATCTTGAGGATGGACTTGTCCTCGAGGAGCGGCTTCAGCACCTTCAGTGCATCGCCGAGCGGGATCTGCGGCTGACCTTCCGCGTCGCCGAAATCGAGCCCGCCACCCGCGCCATGTTGCAACGGTATGTAGCAGGCCTCGCCCGGCACGAGCGCCATCGAGACGCCGACAAGCCGCGCGCGCATGGGGAAGAGACTGTCCGTTTCGGTGTCGACGGCAAGAAAGCCCTGCTCGTATGCGCGCGCGATCCATTCCTCCAGATCGGGAAGCGCCGTCACCGCCACGTAGTTTGCCTTGGCGAAATCGGCGTCGATGCCCTTCGGCATGGCGCCCGGCGTGCCGCCGCGCCCGGTGCGGGAAACGGTTTGCTTCTGTGCCGCCTCCGCCGCTTCGAGCGCGGCATCGGGGTCCGCCGGCGGATGTGCGCCGGTCGCCTGGATCGCATCGACGTCTATGTTGAAACGCTCGCC
>JACIYQ010000120.1 GCA_014359855.1 Parvibaculum sp. | reverse complement strand
TTCATGAGGTGGAGCCTAGCGGGGTTCGGGCGACAAGCAAGTTCATGTTTTGTCTACAAAGAGTTCCCTGTCTGGCCCAAACTATATGGTTGTTTTGATTAAAAGATTCCAGATTTCCCCGCTTTTCACAGGGGCGGGTGCCGCTGTTTTCCACAGGGCTCAGGCGCCGCGTGCCTCTTCGACGAGGCGGGAGGCGGCGGATTCGATCCGCGTTTCGAGCGTTTCCATGAAGCTCTTGCGGTCGAGGCCCGCCGGGATCGGTTCCAGGAACTCGAGCACGATGGTGCCGGGCCTCCGCGTGAAGCCACGCCGGCCCCAGAAAACGCCCGAATTGACGGCCGCGGGCACACAGTCGACGCCGAGCTGGCGGTAAAGCGCGGCCACGCCCGGCTTGTAGTCGAGTTTCGAGCCGGGCGCCGAGCGCGTGCCTTCGGGAAAGATCACGATGGGACGGCCGTCGGCGACGGCGGTCTTGCCCTGCGAGACGAGGCGGCGGATCGCCTTGGAGCCCGAGCCACGGTCGATGGCGATCATCCGCGATTTCATGGCGTACCAGCCATAGAAGGGGATCCAGAGCAGTTCCCGCTTCAGCACCATGGCCGGGTCCTTCAGGATCGCGGTCATCACGATCGTGTCCCACATGGACTGGTGCTTGGAGGCGACGAGCACGCCGCCTTGAGGCAATCTGCCCCGCACCTCATAAGTGGTGCCGGCAAGGACGCGCAGCAGCCAGAGCGTCATGTGCGACCAGAATTTCATCGCGGCAAACGTGCAGCGGCGCGGCAGCAGGAAACACGGCACCGCGGCGATCA
The DNA here is from genome assembly GCA_014359855.1 of Parvibaculum sp. Taxonomy (GTDB): domain Bacteria; phylum Pseudomonadota; class Alphaproteobacteria; order Parvibaculales; family Parvibaculaceae; genus Parvibaculum. Next base: position 2,151 of record JACIYQ010000120.1, on the reverse strand, counting down.
CGACCACCACGGAGAGCGCATAGAAGGTCAGGTTGAAGGCGGCAGAGCGGAGAAAGAGCAAGGGAGTGTTTCCTTCCTGCGCCCGTCAGGACGACATCGACGACTGACGGCCGAAGCTCAGCGTCAGCAGATATTTGGTGTATTCGGAGATGAGAAGGCGGGTCGTGCCGGGATAGGCCCACCAGCCGTCGAGATGAAGCGTGTCCTGGAAGACGGGGTAAGGCCTGATCTCGACATCGGGCATGGCGCGGCCGAGTTCGAGCGTCGCGCGCGGCAGATGATAGGTGCTCGTCACCAGAATGATCGAGCGGTAGTTCTTCCGCCGCACCCATTCGGCCGTCTCGTCCGCATTGCCGATCGTGTTCACCGCCCGGTGGCCGACATCGACGCAGCAGTCGAATTTCGAGGCCTCGCCGGGCACGATTTCCTTCAGCGATCTTGCGTCGACATCGGGGTGAACGCCGGTGATGAGAAGCCGCGCGCCCTTGCCCTCTTCGAGCAGCCGGTAGGCGGCGGTGATGCGGTCGGGCCCGCCCGTCAGCGCGACGATGCCGTCCGCGGCCTGCATCTCGGCGGGAGGCGTGCGATCGAGTTCGGCGGTGAAAAGGAAGAAGCCCCCGACATAGGCGGCCGCGATGAGCGCGGCGAGGCCCACGGCGGCGCGCAGGAGGCGCCATCCCGTTCTCTGCCCCCGCGTGCCGCCAGCCGCCATGTCCATCTCCGGGTTCGGGCGGAGCCGTTCTCCGCCGCGCGAAATCGTCTGCCCGCATCCTAACATGCGGAGCGGGCGCACATGATATGGTTCGAAGGGTCCAGGTAAAGCGCGGCGATCGGCCTCAGAGCATGCGTTCGAGTGTCTGGAAGACGGTTATCCGCGCCGTCGCGACGGCAACGAGTGCGGCTGCGAAGGGAATGAGGATGAGGGCGGGGAGGTATTCCGGTCCGATGCCCGATGCGGAGACCAGATAGAGATTTCCCGCCGCGCCCGCGAGGCCGAGCGCGAGAAAGGCGGCGGCGCCCGCGCCCGCGCCGATCAGTCCCCCGCGAAAGCCCAGATGCAGGAAGTGGCGCTGCACTTCCGAGGCGATGAAGCCGTCGCGCGCGCCGATCAGGTGCAGCACTTCCACCACATCGCGATTGGCGGAAAGGCCAGCGCGCGTCGCGAAAACGACGATGGCGATGGTCGTCGCCGCGACCAGCGCGAGAACGCCATAGGAGAGCCATTCGGCGGAACGGGCGGCGTTGACGATCTCGCTTCGCCACTGCCGGTGCGTGTCGAGTACGGCGCCAGGTGCCGCCGCGGCGATGTCGATGGCGAGCGCCGCCATGTCGGGCGGCGATGCGCGGTCGACGGCGATGTCGATGAGCCGGGGCAGCGGCAGGTCGCCCGCCAGCACCTCACCGCCGAGCCATGGTTCGAGCAGGGCGGCCGTATCGTCAAAGGTGAGCGGTGTCGCCGTCGCGATGCCGGGCGTCCTGGCGAGCACGGCCATCACGGCGTCCACCTGTTCCTCCGGCTCCATCTCGCGCGAGGGTTTGATTTCCACGGTGAGCGAGCCCGACAGGTCGTTCGTCCATTCGCGCGCCTTGCCGCCGACGGAAAGCGCGGCGCCGAGCGCAAGGCTCGCAAGGAAGCACATGGCGGCGATGGCGAGCATGAGGGACATGCCCGTCGCGCCCGCTGCCGGCATCACGCTGCGCGTCTCGACGAGCATGGCCGCGAGCGCGCCTGCGGGGCCGCGTTCCTCATCGTGAAAGGTGGGCGCCTTGTCGGCGCTTCTGAGCGGATCAGCCACGGATGGTGAGCCTCCCGTCCCTGAGCACGAGTTCGGGCGCCCCCGCACTCTCGACCAGCGCGCGGTCATGCGTCGCGATCAGCACGCTGGTGCCGAGCCGGTTCAGTTCCACGAAAAGCCGGAGCAGGCGCTGGCCCATCTCGGGGTCCACATTGCCGGTCGGCTCGTCAGCGAGCAGCACTTCGGGCTGCGCGACCACGGCGCGCGCGATGGCGGCGCGCTGCTTCTCGCCGCCCGAAAGCGTCGGCGGCTTTGCGTTCATGCGGTCGCCGAGCCCCACCCAGGCGAGAAGTTCTTCCACATCGGCGCGGTAGCTGTTTTCGCGCTTTCCCTGAATCTTCAGCGGCAGCGCCAC
>JACIYQ010000012.1 GCA_014359855.1 Parvibaculum sp. | reverse complement strand
AGAGGACCCATGGCAGAAGATTTTCCGGGAGACGCCAGCTTCGGTCCGCTCGACGAGGACGGACACGACACCTCCCCGCTCACCGAATCCGAACAGCGGCGCGTTGCGCTTCAGAACATTCTGGACGCGTGGGACGAAGCGCTGGGCGACGGCGTCGATGCCGACATTCTCGCGACCACCGCGATCTTCGCGGCGCTTTCCGACATGGTGGAAGCCTATGGCGAGGAAGCCGTGGCCGAGATGGCGAACGGTCTTGCGGACCGCGTGCGTCAGGGCGAGTTCACGCTCAACCGCGTGCTGAACTGAGCAATATTCCGATTTCAATCTGAGGTGTCATTCCGGCGAAAGCCGGAATCCATGGGCGCTTGCGGCAATCCGAGAGTCAGATGGACCCCGGCTTGCGCCGGGGTGACACCGAATTTCAGACACGCCGCTTCACCTCGATCCTCAGATCATCACTTCGATGAGGCGCGGGCCCTTCTGCTTCATGGCGGAGGAGAAGGCGTCGATGAAATCCTCGACCGTCTCGACGCGGGTGGATTCGACGCCCATGCCGTTGCCGATCGATGCCCAGTTCAGCTCCGGGTTGTGCAGGTCGAGCATGGAGAGTGCCTTGGGGCCCGGATTTTCCGCGCCGACGCGCATCAGCTCGACATTGAGAATGGCGTAGGAGCGGTTCGCGAAGATGACGGTCGTCACGTCGAGCTTCTCGCGGGCCTGCGTCCAGAGGGATTGCAGCGTGTACATCGCACCGCCATCGCCGTGGAGGCAGACGACCTTGCGATCCGGGCAGGCGACAGCCGCGCCGGTGGCGAGCGGCAGGCCCTGACCGATGGAACCGCCGGTGAGCGAAAGATGATCGTGTGGCGCGGCTGTCGCGGTTGCGATCATCGAACCGATGCCGGAGGTTGCGGCTTCATCCGAGATGATCGCGTTTTCCGGCAGGAAGTGACCGACGATCTGGCCGATGGTGAACTGGTCGAAGGATGCGCCGGCCTTGGGCAGATCGGGCTTCTGAAGCGGCGCGACGTTTGCGGGCTCCTTCGGCGCGCCGATCGCTTCGGCGACGGCTTCGAGGGCGGCGGTGCCGTCTTCATGGCCGTGCGCAAGGTAGAGAATGTCCGCGCCTTCGGGCGTGCACCAGCTCGGCTTGCCCGGATAGGCGAAGAAAGAGACGGGCGGCTTCGCGCCAACAAGGATCAACTGCTCGACGTCTTTCAACGCTTCGACGATCTGTTCGGCGAAATAGGGAATGCGTTCGATGGCAACGCGGCCGGCGCCACGCTGGAGGCGCGGCGCGAAGGTGTCGCACATGATGCGCGCGCCCGACTTCGCGGCAATGCGACCGGCGGCGACAAGGCCCTTTTCCTTGAGCGCGGCACCGCGCACAAGGATTGCGGTCTTCTTGCCGTTCGCGAGCGCCCTGGCGGCGCGGTCCACCGCGCCCGTGGAAACGGTCGCGGGCGCGGGAACCGGCAGCGCATCGGCGGCGTGTTCGGCGTCAAGCCAGGCGGTGTCGGCGGGAAGGATCAGCGTTGCGACCTGACCCGGCGCGGAGCGCGCGGCCTGAACGGCGCGGGCGCCATCGGCGGCGACGGTCTTCGGGCTCGTGGAGGAATGGACCCAGCCGGAGACGGGGCGCGCAAAACCCGCAATGTCGGAAGCGAGCGGCGCATCATATTGCGCGTGGTAGGTCGCGTGATCGCCGACGATGTTGACGATGGGCGTCTGGGCGCGGCGCGCGTTGTGGAGGTTCGCCAGCCCGTTGGCGAGGCCCGGCCCGAGGTGAAGGAGTGTCGCGGCGGGCTTTTCCGCCATGCGGCCATAACCGTCGGCCATGCCGGTGACGGCGCCCTCGAAGAGCCCCAGAATGGCGCGCATGCCGTCGACCTTGTCGAGCGCGGCGACGAAATGCATTTCGGAGGTGCCGGGATTCGAAAAACACACCTCGACGCCGGAGTTCACCAGCGTCCGCACAAGGCTTTCCGCACCATTCATGTTCGGCTCCCCTGAATTTCTTTTCGATTTCGAGATTAGAACAAAAACGAGATCGCGACACGCGCAAGCACGACAACACCGAATATCACAATCAAACAGCCGGAGACGCGGTTCACGACGCCCAGCAAGCGGTCGTTCATCTTCTGGCGGAAGAGGCTCACAAAGCTCGAAAGCCCGGCCCACCAGAGCGCCGATCCGCACAGGACGGCGAGCACGATGGTCGCCGCATGCCCGTAATCCTCTCCCGCATCGGCGAGACCCGCGACGCCGCCGAAGATCGCCAGGAAGCCGAGCATGGTGGCCGGGTTCGTGATGGTGAGGAAGAAGGTGGTGGCGAAGACCGCGGCCATGGCGGCGGAGAGATTTTCCTCCGCCGTCTCGTCGAAATGCGGCTGCGCTACCAAGGTGCGGGTGCCAAGCGCCACGAGGAAGAGGCCGCCGACGATCTGCAGCGCGGTTTCGAAACGCACGACGATCTCGATGGCGGCGGTGAGGCCGAAAGCGGCGATGGCGGCAAAAATCGCATCGCCCGTGGCCGCGCCCGCGCCCGAGAGGAAGCCATTCAACTGGCCGTAGCGGAGCGTACGGCGAATGACGATGAGATTGACGGGGCCGATAGGCGCGGCGACCGCAAGACCGATCACAATACCGTTTGCCACCAGACCGAAGTCAATCATGGCGGCAGCCGCCCTTCCCGTCAGACGACCCCGACATCATTGCCCGGCGGCTCCGCATACAGCTTCTCGACGAGCGACGCCCGGCGGCCAAGGGCGACCGACTGATTGATGTATCCCTTGTCGGTGAGTTCGCCCGCATCGACGCTCGGCGGCTCCGTCATCAGGAGCGCGCGGACGACGCGGGTGCTCGATCCCGGATTGCCCTTGTTATGCGCGCGCATGCCTTCCGCGAGACGCTCCAGCACGGCGGGATGGCGGACCAGATCCTCGACCGCGAGGGACGGGTCGCCCGCGATGTTGCGGCAGGCCGGAATATTCGGGAAACCGAGAATGCCGATGAAGGTGCGGTCGAGACCGGCGACGAGAGCATCCGACAACACGCCGTTCGAGTTCGCGACGACATCGACGCGAAGCTTGCCCGCGCTCACCCATGTGCCTGTGGAAAGCTTGAAATCCTCCGCCACGCGGCCATCGAAGACGAGGCCTTCTTCGGGGCGCCCGGGATCGAGGAAGCGCGCGCCGTCGCCGAGGCGGTAGAAACCTTCCTCGTCATAGGCCTCTGCCATCTTCTCGGCGTTCTTGTAGTAGCCGGGCGTGATGCAATCGCCGCGAACGCGGACTTCCATCTTCTGGCCGACGAGCAGATTGCTCAGGATGGCGTTGCCGCCGAAGCAGTGGTTCCAGGGAAGCCAGTTGAGAAGCGCGGCGGGCTCCTCGTTCTCTTCTTCGAGCGTCACGCTTTTCGGCATGACGGAGTTCACGCACATCATGCGCTGCGTGGTGATGACGGCCTTCGGCATGCCGGTGGAACCGGAGGTGAAGAGATATTTCGCCACCATGTCGAAGTTGAGCCCGGCATAGCTTTCCTCGACCGCATTGCCCGGCGCCGTTTCGAGGAGCGAGGCGAAGGGCGTTCCGAGCGAGCCGTCGACGGTCACAAGTTCAACACCGTCCAGGTTCAGCGCGGCGAGCCCGCGCTCGAAGGGGGCGCCTTCCTGCATGAAGACGAGCTTCGGCGCCACGAGATCGAAGACATAGCGGAGCTTGTCGAAATCCGAGCTCATGGTGCTGTAGGACGGCGAGACGGGCGCAACGGGCACGCCCGCGAGGATCGCGCCATAGGTCATGAGCGCGTGTTCGATCGAATTGCCAGAAAGGATCATCACCGGCTTCGAGCTGTCGAGACCGCGATCGAGCAGCGCCTGCGCGATGGCGTTCACTTTCGCGTTCGCGTCCGCGTAGGTGAGAAGGTCCCAGTCGCCGAGACCCTGCTTTACGGGTTTGCGTTTGCCGAGCCAGACGCGATCCGGCGCTTCCGCCGCCCATCTGCGGATGGGCTCGATGAGGTTCGTGGGCACGGGGCGAAGCGGATGCGGGTTGCGCAGAAGGATGGAGCCGTCGGAGCGGCGTTCGACCTCGAGCTTGCGCTCCACATAGCCCGGATCGCGATAGGGCGGCGTGTTCATGTCCAAGGCCGCCATCCCTCTCACGCGTTCACGTCGACGATGACGCGGCCGCGCACCTGGCCTGCGATAATTTCCTGCCCGAGTCTCGGCACATCGTCGAGCTTGGCGCGGACACTCATGGCGTCGAGCTTCTTCATGTCGAGATCGGTGGCGAGGCGCTTCCATGCCTCGACGCGTTTCGCCATCGGCGCCATGACGCTGTCGATGCCGGCAAGCGTGATGCCGCGCAGGATGAAGGGCGCGACGGAGGCCGGCAGGTCCATGCCCTGCGCGAGGCCGCAGGCGGCGACGGCGCCGCCATATTTCGTCTGCGCCAGTGCGTTTGCCAGCGTGTGGCTGCCCACCGCGTCGACGACGCCCGCCCAACGCTCCTTGCCGAGCGGCTTGCCGGGGGCGGAGAGTTCGTTGCGGTCGATGATTTCCGCGGCGCCGAGGCCTTTCAGGTAGTCCGCTTCCGAGGCGCGGCCGGTGGAGGCGATGACGCTGTAGCCAAGCTTCGAGAGAAGCGCGATGGCGACGGAACCGACGCCACCCGCCGCGCCCGTGACGAGGACGGGGCCGCTCTCCGGCGTGACGCCGTTCTTTTCGAGCGCGAGGATGCAGAGCATCGAGGTGTAGCCCGCCGTGCCGATCGCCATCGCATGTTCATTGGAAATCGCCTCCGGCAGCTTCACCAGCCAGTCGCCCTTCACGCGCGCCTTCTGCGCGTAGCCGCCATTGTGGCCTTCGCCGACGCCGTAGCCGTTCAGCACGACGCGCTCGCCCGGCTTGAAGTTCGGATTGTCCGACTTCTCGACCTTGCCCGAGAAATCGATGCCGGGGATGAGCGGCCAGTTGCGGATGATGGGAGCGGCGCCTGTGAGCGCGAGACCGTCCTTGTAGTTCACGGTCGAATAGCCGACGGCGACGGTGACATCGCCTTCCATGAGGTCTGCCTCGGTGAGGTTCGCAAATTCGACCTGCGGAGCCTTTTCGCCCTTCGACACGCGGATGGCCCGGAACGTCCCTGTCATTTCCCGTCCTGACTTTGGTTTTGACGCCTTTGAAGCGTTTTTCTGGATGCCCTGCTGGCGACAAACGAACCCAAATCCGGGTTTCGGTCAAGCGAGGGGGTGGCAGGCGGCAGCAGCGCTGGCACTCGCACGCCCATGTGAGTGCTAATCCATTGAATTTGTTGAACGAATCACGCGCCTCAAGAGTTTGTCAATCTCGACGCGTGAAAATTTCATGACTACGATTCTTCCGTTGCGAGACTCTTTATGTGCGGCGTTGCCGTCTGGATTTGCGATCTGGAGGTTCAAGCGTGAGACAGGTTTCGGAACTGAAGAAGCTGCTGGAAGGCTACCGGCTGGTGACGGCCGAAATTCTCTACCGGATGCCCGATCATCCCAAGCTGCTGCAGAGCTATATCTGGCAGGATTACGACATGGAGCCGAAATATCC
>JACIYQ010000119.1 GCA_014359855.1 Parvibaculum sp. | reverse complement strand
AGATCGAGATCGGCGCACTCGCGCGAACGGTCACGCTGGTCGGCAAGGCCGACAGGATCGACATGCGCGACGATGGCACCGTCGACATCGTCGACTACAAGACGGGCGCATTGCCGAGCGCGAAGCAGGTCGAGATCGGCCTCGCGCCGCAATTGCCGCTTGAAGCCGCCATCGCCGCGCGCGGGGGCTTCCGGACGAAGGCTCCCGAAAACGCACCGATCCCGGAGGCCAAGACACGGCGCATGGTCTATCTCCGTCTCACCGGCGGTGAAACGGCGGGCGAAATGCGCGTCGTCCCCGATCCCGGCGGCGCGCTCGCGGAAGATACCTATGCCTGGCTGGTCGATCTGCTGCGCCAGTACGAAGACGAAAACACGCCCTACCTGTCGCGCCCGCGTCCGATGTTCTGGGGCCGCTATGGCGATTACGATCATCTCGCGCGTGTGAAGGAATGGTCGTCGGCGGGAGATGACGGCGAATGAGCGGTCCAGCGCGAAAGAGCGGAACGGACGATGCGCAGCGCCGCGCCTCCCATCCGCTCACCTCCGTTTGGGTGTCGGCCAATGCAGGCTCCGGCAAGACGCACGCATTGACGACGCGCGTCGCCCGCCTGCTGCTTGCAGGAACGCAGCCCCAGCGTGTTCTTTGCCTCACCTTCACCAAAGCGGCGGCAGCCGAAATGGCGAGCCGTCTCTACAAGAGACTTGGCGGCTGGGCGACCATGGCCGATGAGGAGCTTTCGGCGGCGATCGAGGAAATCGAGGGCCGCAAGCCCGACGGAAAGATGCTGGATGACGCGCGCAAGCTGTTCGCTCGCGCCATCGAGACGCCGGGTGGCCTGAAAATACAAACGATCCATGCCTTCTGCGAAAGACTTCTCGGCCGCTTCCCGCTTGAGGCCGGTGTGCCGCCGCAATTCGAAATTCTCGATGAGCGCAGTTCCGGAGAACTGATGGACGAGGTGCGCGACACCGTGTTGAGGCGCGCCGGAGCCGAACCGGACACGCCGCTCGGACGCGCACTTGCGCATATCGTTTCGCGTGTCGACGAACTCGCCTTCGGAAAGCTCTTGAAGGAAGTGACCGGCCAGCGCGGTAACTTCGCGCGCATGCTCGACCGCTTCGGCGGCCTCGACGGTATCTGCCGGGCGGTTCGCGCGGCGCTTTCCGTCGAGCCCGGCGCCTCTGCCGGCGATCTCGTTGCTGAAATCGCGAACCTGCCCGAAGCGGCGATGCGCCATGCGGCGGAGGTGCTTTCCGGCGGCACGAAGACGGATGCCGAACGCGCGGCGCTTCTGCATGGCTTTCTCACCGGCCCCGACCACCGCGTCGAGCGGGTGGACGATTACACAGCCATCTTCCTGACGAAGGAGATGACGCCGCGCAAAACCCTCATGACGAAAAAGCTCGCAGAGCAGAATGCCACGGCGGCCCTTGCGCTGGAGGAGGAACAGGCCCGTATCGTTGCGCTTCTCGCCCGCGTTCGCGCCATCCGTGTCGCCGAGGCGACGGAAGCGATCATGACGATTGCAATCTCCATTCTCGATGCGTTCGAGAGCGCAAAACGGGCGCGAGCCCTGCTCGACTATGACGATCTGATTGCCAGGACGCGCGCGCTGTTGACGACGAGCAGCATGGCGCCCTGGGTGCTCTACAAGCTCGACGGCGGCATCGACCATATCCTCGTCGACGAAGCGCAGGATACGAGCCCCGAACAATGGGACGTCGTTGCGCGAATTGCGGACGAGTTCGTGTCGGGCACCGGCGCGCGCGACGTTGCGCGCACCATCTTCGCGGTCGGCGACGAAAAGCAGTCGATCTTTTCCTTTCAGGGCGCCGACCCGGCGCGCTTCGACGAGATGAAGCGCTATTTCGAGAAGCGCGTAAAGGCGGCGGAACTGCCTTGGGATTACGTGCCGCTCACGCGTTCCTTCCGTTCGGTCCCCGAAGTGCTCCGCGCGGTCGACCGCGTCTTCGAACTTGAAGTGGCACGCAACGGTCTGACCGCCTCGGGAGAACTCGATCCGCATATCGCACATCGCGACCTCGATGCGGGTCTTGTCGAGATCTGGGAGCTTGAAGAGCCGGAGGAGGGTGAGGAGGCGAGCCCCTGGGATGCACCGCTCGACTACATGACGGGCGAGGCACCCATGTCCCGTCTTGCGGCACGCATCGCGTCGACTATCGACGGCTGGCTGAAAAGCGAGGAAAAATTTCTCGCCAAGGGCCGGCCGATTGAGCCCGGCGACATCCTCATTCTCGTGCGCCGCCGCAATGCCTTTGTGGGTGAGATGGTTCGTCACCTGAAGGCGCGCGGTGTTCCGGTCGCGGGCGCGGACCGCATGGTGCTCACCGAGCAGATGGCGGTGATGGATCTCGTTGCGCTCGGCCGCTTCGTGCTGCTGCCGGACGACGATCTCACGCTCGCAACGGTGCTGAAGGGGCCACTTGCCGGTCTCGATGAAAATGAGCTCTTCGATCTCGCATGGGGACGGAAGGGCTCGCTCTGGAAGACCCTGCGCGAAAAGTCGAAGGGGAACTCGCGCTATGCGGAAGCGGAGGCTTTTCTCTCGCGGCTGCTCGACCGTGCGGATTTCGAGCCGCCTTACGAATTCTTCGCGCAGGTGCTTGCGGGCGAGGACGGCCGCCGCCACTTGCTGGCGCGGCTCGGTCCCGATGCGGCGGACCCGATCGACGAGTTCCTTTCGCTCGCGCTCGAATTCGAGCGCAGTCATCCACCCTCGCTTGAAGCTTTCCTTCACTGGCTGGAGCGCGGCGCGGCCGAAATCAAGCGCGACATGGATCAGGGCCGCAACGAAGTGCGCATCATGACGGTGCATGGCGCGAAAGGTCTCGAAGCCGAAATCGTTTTCATGCCCGATACATGCGCCGCACCGGGCGGCGCGCACGATCCGGCACTTCTCGCTCTGCCGCCGCTCGAAAAGGACGGACCGGAATTGCTGCTCTGGCCCGTGCGAAAGAAGGATGAGGACGAGGTGAGTGCCGCCGCGCGCGCCTTCCGCCGCGAGCTTCAGGCGGCGGAATACAGGCGGCTTCTATATGTCGCGATGACGCGCGCCCGCGACCGGCTCTACATCGCCGGCTATCGCGGCGTGAATCCGCCCTCCGGAGAGTGCTGGTATGAGCTCGCCCGCAGTGCGCTTCTGGCGGATGCGACGCAGGCCGAAACGTCCGATGGCCGGATCGTCTGGCGCATCGAGGGCGAGCAGCGGCGCGAGGTCGAAACGGAGGAAGCGGCGGCGAGGCCGGAGCCCGCCGAACTGCCCGCCTGGGCGTCGAAGGCTGCGCCCGAAGAACCCGCGCTCGTCCGCCCGCTTGCGCCCTCGCGTCTGCCGCCCGAGGGCGTCGCGGAGCCTGTCGTTCTCTCTCCGCTCGCCGATGACGGAACGAAGCGCTTCCGGCGCGGCAGTCTCATCCATCGCCTGCTCCAGACGCTTCCGGATGTCTTGCCGGAAAAACGTCACGCGGCGGCGGCGCGCTTTCTCGCCTTGCCCGCGCACGGTCTTTCCGGCGACGAGAGAGAGGAGATCGAGAGCGCCGTCTTCCGCGTTCTCGACGATGAACGCTTTGCCGATGTCTTCGCGCCGCCGAGCCGCGCCGAAGTGCCGGTCACGGGAACGATCGAGTTTCGCGGGCGGACGCTTCTCGTCGGTGGCCAGATCGACCGTCTCTGCGTGACCGAAGAGGCAGTGACGATTGTCGACTACAAGACGAACCGGCCGCCGCCCCTCGCGCTCGACCGGGTGCCGGAGGCCTATCTCGTGCAGATGGCGGCCTACCGCGCGGTGCTCGCCCGGATTTATCCCGATCGTGCGATTCGCTGCGGATTGCTGTGGACGGATGCGCCGGAACTCGTGGACCTGCCCGCGGAAATGCTGGAAATGGCGCTAAGCCACGCAAAACCTGCGGCAATCGGGCAACCTTGACCTTGCGGGAGGGCATTCCTAGATTCAAGCCAACTGAACCAATACCCGTATCAGCGCCAAGGCGCACGCCGCGACCGGAACGTCCGGGCGACGGCCAGAAAGGACAAGGAAAATGGCGACTAACAAAGTGACCGACGCATCGTTCGAGACCGATGTCATCGATGCGAGTGGGCCCGTACTGGTCGACTTCTGGGCGGAATGGTGCGGTCCCTGCAAGCAGATCGGTCCGGCGCTCGAGGAAATCGCGAAGGATTATGGCGGCAAGCTGACGGTCGCCAAGATCAACATCGACGAGAACCCGAACGTGCCGACGAAGTACGGCGTGCGCGGCATCCCGACGCTGATGATCTTCAAGGACGGTCAGGTGGCGGCGACCAAGGTGGGCGCCCTGCCGAAAGGCAAGATCGTCGAGTGGATCGACAGCGCCCTCTGATTCTTCGATTACGTTTCGAAAGGCCGGTCCTGAGCGACCGGCCTTTTTTGTTTCAGCCGTTTTCCGCGAGGACCTGGCCGGCGAGGTAGAGCGAGCCGCATATCAGGATGCGCGGCGTCGCCCGCCCCGCGGCAAGGCACGCACGCTCCAGTGCCTCGCCAAGCGACGAGGCCGGATGGGCATCGAGCCCCGCACCTGTTGCCGCCTCGCCCAGCGCTTCCGCCGTCACGCTCGCCGGCGTATCGGGGATCGTGATCGTCTCGACATGAGCGGCGAGCCCGCGGAAAGGCGCGAAGAAACCTCCGGCATCCTTCGTATCGAGCATCCCGCTGACGAGAATGAGCGGGCGCGGATCGTCGTCGTGATCGCGTTGCGCGAGATCGGCCATCGCTTCGGCCACGGCGCGTCCGGCGGCGGGATTGTGTCCTCCGTCGAGCCAGAGCTCGGCCCCGTGCGGCAGCGCCGTAAGAAGCGGGCCTCTCGTCAGCCGCTGCAAGCGTGCGGGCCACTCGACGTCCGTCATGGCACGCGCAATCGCCTCGCGCGCAAGCGGCAGGATGCCCGCCTTGCGTAATGCGCAGATGGCAACACCCGCATTGTCGATCTGGTGCCGTCCCGGCAATCGCGGCAGCGGCAGATCGAGCAGCCCGTCCTCGTCCTGATAGACGAGCGAACCACCCTCCTCATGTGCGGTGAAATCCTGCCCGTGAAGGAAGAGCGGCGCGCCGGTCTTCTCCGCCGCCATTTCGATGGCAACGCGCGCCTCGTCCATCTGCGGACCGATCACGGCGGAAACGCCGCGCTTCAATATGCCCGCCTTTTCGGCCGCGATGAGCTCGATCGTGTCCCCGAGGAATGCCTGATGGTCGAGATCGACCGGCGTGATGATGCTGACCGCCGGTTTGCCGACGACATTCGTCGTGTCGAGCCGGCCTCCCATGCCGACTTCGAGAATGAGCGCGTCGGCGGGCTCGCGCGAGAAGGCGAGCAGGGCGGCCGCGGTCGTGATCTCGAAGAAGGTGATGGGCTCGCCTGCGTTTGCTCTTTCGCATTCGTCGAGAAGCGCGGCGAGCTTCTCTTCCGGTATCGGCGCACTTGCCGGCCGGCCCGCCAGGCGAATGCGTTCGTGGAAGCGCACGAGATGCGGTGAGGTATAGGAGTGGACGGCATAGCCGCCCGCTTCGAGCGCCGCGCGGAGATAGGCCGAAACGGAGCCCTTGCCGTTCGTCCCCGCAATGTGGAAGACCGGCGGCAAGGCGCGCTCGGGGTGCCCGAGCGCCGCGAGCAGGCGCCAGGTCCGGTCGAGCGAGAGGTCGATCAGCTTCGGATGAAGTTTCGTCAGCCGTTCGAGAATGACGTCGCTGGAAGTGACGGTGCCGCCGCTCACGGTGCCGCTTGCGCCGCGGTTTTCGCGGGCACGTTGGCGCTCTGCTGACGCGGGCTGCGTGGCCGGTGCGTCATCAGCCGGACCACGCGTGCGAGCGTGTCCTTCATCTTGTGGCGATGCACGATCATGTCGATCATGCCGTGGGCGAACTGGAATTCGGCCGACTGGAAATCGTCCGGCAGTTTTTCGCGGATCGTCTGCTCGATGACGCGGCGGCCGGAAAAGCCGATCAGCGCCTTGGGCTCCGCGATCTGGACGTCACCAAGCATGGCGTAGGAGGCGAGCACGCCGCCTGTCGTCGGGTCGGTCAGCACCACGATGAAGGGAAGGCCCGCTTCGCGCACGAGCTGCAGCGCAACGGTCGTGCGCGGCATCTGCATGAGCGAGAGAATACCCTCCTGCATGCGCGCACCGCCGGCTGCGGTAAAGAGGATATAAGGCGCCTTCTTTTCGAGGGCTATTTCCGCGCCGCGAATGATCGCCTCGCCCGCCGCCATGCCGAGCGAGCCGCCCATGAAGGAAAAATCCTCGATGGCAATCACGGTTTCGACACCGTCGAGCGGTCCATGCGCAACCGTCACCGCGTCGTCGCGGCCAGTCTTCGAGCGGGCCTCCTTCAGACGGTCCGGATATTTTTTCTGATCGCGAAACTTCAGCGGATCGATCGCCACGGCGTCGACCGGCACAAGCTGGTAGTCCGCATTGTCGAAGAGGGAGGCGAAGCGCTCCTTCGTGCCGAGACGCATATGGTTGTCGCAATTCGGGCAGACGCGCATCGCCGCTTCGAGATCGCGGTGGAAAATCATCTCGCCGCAGGCCGAACATTTGTGCCAGAGATTGTCGGGGGTCTGCTGCTTCTTGTTGAAGACCCGCTGGATTTTCGGCCGGACGACATTGTTGATCCAGTTCATCGGCTGAACTCCTTATTCGGCGGCTGCCTTGCGCGCGGCATGAACGCCGTCTGCAAGCTTGCCAACAAATTCCAGAACGCGCTCCACGGCGCCGGGCGTCACCCTGCCGTCCGTTCCGATTTCCCTCGCGATCGCATCGACGATCGCGGAGCCGACCACGGCGCCGTCCGCCGCGCGGGCGATCTCGGCTGCCTGCTCCGGCGTCTTGATGCCAAAGCCGACCGCGACCGGCAGATCGGTATGACCCTTGATCCGCTTCACCGCCGCTTCGACATTGCGGGCCTGCGGGCTCGCCGAGCCCGTAATGCCGGTGATGGAAACGTAGTAGACGAAGCCGGATGTGTTCGCGAGAACGGCCGGCAGCCGCTTGTCGTCCGTCGTCGGCGTGGCGAGGCGGATGAAGTTGAGCCCCGCCTTCATCGCGGGAACGCACAGCTCGTCGTCTTCTTCCGGCGGCAGATCGACGACGATCAGCCCGTCGACGCCGGCCTCGATGGCGCGCCCGAGAAAGGTCTCGACGCCCATGTGATAGATCGGGTTGTAATAGCCCATGAGCACGATCGGCGTGCTGTTGTCGCTCTCGCGGAAGCGGCGCACCAGTTCCAGCGTCTTCTTCATGCTCGCGCCGTTGCGCAGCGCGCGCTGCGAGGAAGCCTGGATGGAGGGCCCGTCCGCCATCGGATCGGTAAAGGGCATGCCGAGTTCGATGACATCGGCGCCTGCCGCGGGCAGGCCGTTCAGAAGACCGAGCGTCGTGTCGAAATCGGGGTCGCCCGCCGTGATGAAGGTGACGAAAGCGGCGCGGCCCTGCGACTTCAATTGAGCGAAGCGCTTTTCCAGTCGTGTCGTCACAGCGTCACCCCCAGATGATCGGCGACCGCGAAGACGTCCTTGTCGCCACGCCCGCACAGGTTCATCACCATCAGGTGATCCTTCGGCAGCGTCGGCGCGAGTTTCGTCACGAAGGCAAGCGCATGCGCGGGTTCGAGCGCCGGGATGATGCCCTCAAGCTGCGAGCAAAGCTGAAAGGCGTCGAGCGCCTCCCTGTCCGTCGCCGAGACATATTCCGCGCGGCCGGTTTCATGCAGCCATGAATGTTCCGGCCCGATGCCCGGATAGTCGAGGCCGGCGGAAATCGAATGTCCGTCCTTGATCTGCCCGTCTTCGTCCTGCAGCAGATAGGTGCGGTTGCCATGCAGCACGCCGGGCGACCCGCCCTTGAGCGAGGCGCAATGTTCGCCGGTCTCGATGCCCTTGCCCGCCGCTTCGACGCCGTAAATCTTCACGGAGGGATCGTCGAGGAAGGGATGGAAAAGTCCCATCGCGTTGGAGCCGCCGCCGATGCAGGCGACGACGCTGTCGGGCAGCCGCCCCTCGCGTTCCATCATCTGCCGCTTCGTCTCCTCGCCGATGACCGACTGGAAATCGCGCACCATGGCGGGATAGGGATGCGGCCCCGCAACGGTGCCGATCAGATAGTAGGTGTTCTCGACATTCGTCACCCAGTCGCGCAACGCCTCGTTCATCGCGTCTTTCAGCGTGCCGGTGCCCGACGTGACGGGGATCACTTCCGCGCCCAGCAGCTTCATGCGGAAGACGTTCGGCTTCTGCCGCTCGATATCGGTGGTGCCCATATAGACGACGCAGGGGAGGCCGAACCGCGCACAGACCGTCGCCGTCGCGACGCCGTGCTGTCCCGCGCCCGTCTCGGCGATGATGCGCGTCTTGCCCATGCGCATGGCGAGCAGGATCTGGCCGAGGCAGTTGTTGATCTTGTGGCTGCCCGTGTGGTTGAGCTCGTCGCGCTTGAAATAGATTTTCGCGCCGCCCTTGCCGCCGGAGACTGAGGACTTTTCACGAAGATGCCCGGTCAGCCGCTCGGCGAAATAGAGCGGGCTTTCGCGGCCCACATAGTCGCGCTGCATGTAGTCGATTTGCGCCTGAAAGGCGGGATCGGCCTTCGCGTGCCGGTAGGCCTTGTCGAGATCGAGCACGAGCGGCATCAGCGTCTCTGCGACGAAGCGTCCGCCGAATATGCCGAAGCGGCCTCGTTCGTCCGGGCCGCTGCGAAGTGAATTTGCTTTCGTCAGGCTCACGCTTGCCACTTCCTTGTCCGTCATGCCCGCCAGCTCAGGCGGCCTTTGCCGCCCGAATGAAGGCCTCGATCAGTTCCGGCTTCTTCCGGCCCGGCGCATCCTCGACGCCGGACGAAACGTCGACCGCTTGCGCCCCGGTAATCCGGATGGCCTCGGCGACGTTTTCCGCATTGAGGCCACCGGACAGCATCCAGGGCGTTTCGGGCCTGTGTCCCGCGATCAGGGACCAGTCGAAAACGAGCCCGTTGCCGCCCGGCAAAGCGCCTGCCATAGATTTAGGTGGTTTGGCATCGAACAGCAACAAATCGGCTGAATCGCGGTAAATGGCGGCTCTCAGCGGGTCTTCGGGCTCGGCAATGCCGATGGCCTTCATGAGCGTGAGGCCGTAGCGGGCCTTGAGTTCCCTCAGGCGTTCCGGCGTTTCCGCGCCATGAAGCTGCAGAATGTCCGGCTGGAGCGCCTCGACCACCCCGTCAAGCGTCCGGTCGTCGGCATCGACGGTGAGCGAGACCTTGAGCACGGAGGAAGGAACGCCTCCCGCCAGCGCGCGCGCCTGCTCGAGCGTGATGTTTCGCGGACTTCTTGGATAGAAAGTGAAGCCGAGATAGTCGGCGCCCGCCACGACGGCGGTTTCCACCGTTTCGGGCGTCGAAAGACCGCAGATTTTTACGCGGACGCTCATCTCGATTACGCCGCCAGCGACCGGCCGATCTCCTCGGCCGCGGCGCGCGGATCGCCCGCGCCGGTGATGGGGCGGCCGATCACGAGCACATCGGCGCCGCGTGCCAGCGCCTGCGCAGGCGTCATCACGCGCTTCTGGTCGGCTACATCGCTGCCTGCGGGGCGGATGCCCGGAACGATCAGCTTGAAATCCTTGCCCAGGTCGCGCCGTAGCACCTCGATCTCATGCGCGGAACAGACGACACCGTCGAGCCCCGAGGCGGCCGCAAGGTTCGCGAGCCGCCGCACATGGTCGGCCGGGCTGCCCGTGACGCCGGTATCGGCAAGGTCCGAAGCATCTAGGCTTGTCAGCATCGTCACGCCGATGACGAGTGGCCGGCTCTCGCCCGCTTCCTTCGCCGCTTCCGCGGCCGCGCGCATCATCGCCGCACCGCCTGCCGTGTGGACATTGACGATCGCGGGGCGGAGCGGCAGCACCGCCCGGATGCCGCCCGCGACCGTGTTCGGAATGTCGTGGAGCTTGAGGTCGAGGAAGATGGGCAGGCCTGCCGCCGCGACCGCGCGGAAGCCCGCTGGGCCATGCGCATTAAAGAATTCCATCCCGATCTTCACCCCGCCCACGGAGCCTTGAAGGCTTCGCGCAAGCATCTCCGCACGGCCGAGATCGGTCGTGTCGAGGGCGCAGAAGACGGGGTTTTCCTGTGTCATGGGATTGCTGCTCCGGTTGCGGGCCTTATAGCAGATCGTCCGGCCGGAGGCCTCGTTTTCTCGCCTCAGTCGCGCAAGGCCGGCAGGGTCTCGCCCGTGGCGGCGGTCCTCCGCGATTTTGCGGCTTTCCGCCGGGCCTGCGCCCAGGCGCCGAGGCCGCCGAACAGGATGCCGGCAAGCACGGAAACCAGGATCACGAGAAAAAGCGGCACTTCGAGGCCAAGCGCCGGAGAGGCCGTGTCGAACGGATCGAGGCTGAACAGGACCGGCCTCCGGTTCGCAACGGCAAGCGCCATGGCGAGAATGACGGCCGGGGGTAAAACGATCCAGCGCAGGAGTTTCACGAGGCACTACTTCCGGTTTGGAACACGGGAACAAGTCGGCAGGACGAAGCCGCGCCGCGGACGGGTCAGTCGTCGTTGTCGTCGTTGTCGTCGTTGTCGTCGTTGTCGTCGTGATTCATGAGCTTGTCGTCCGCGATATCGGCATTGTTGAGCCGTTCGCGCAGTTCCTTGCCCGTCTTGAAGAAGGGCACCGACTTTTCCTCGACATGCACAGGCTCGCCGGTGCGGGGATTGCGCCCCGTTCGTGCCGGACGGTTCTTCACCGAGAAGGCGCCGAAGCCGCGAAGCTCCACCCGGTCGCCGCGCGCGAGCGCCGCACTGATCTCGTCGAAAATCGTGCTGACAATACGTTCGACGTCACGCTGGTAGAGATGCGGATTGGCTTGGGCGAGGCGGGCGACGAGTTCAGACTTGATCATGTTCTTCCGTCCCCCGGCTTCTTCTCCGTCGGCTTCGCGCGCCACCGGTAGCGGCGGAAGCTCTTCCCATATCAGCGGTCAGGTTGCCAAACGCTC
>JACIYQ010000118.1 GCA_014359855.1 Parvibaculum sp. | reverse complement strand
CGGCGTCCGCCGCTTCCGGCCGGAACCCGATGGGGGATGACGACGGTCTGGTCATTCCTGTCCGAAGGCAAAAGAGATAGGGTCGAATCATGTCAAGGATGCCACGATTTCATTTCGCTTTCGCGGTCGATGATCTCTCCGCCGCGAGAGATTTTTACGGCCGCCTTCTCGGTTGCGCCGAAGGCCGTTCCGAAGCGCATTGGGTCGATTTCGATTTCCACGGCCACCAGATCGTCGCTCATCTCGCGCCCCGGCGCGAGGGCGCCGATGTCCCGGCGGCGGAAATCGCCAACCCCGTCGATGGCGACGAGGTTCCCGTTCCCCATTTTGGCCTGATCCTCGGCTGGGAGGCGTGGCATGAACTGGCCGGGCGCCTCAAGGTGGCGGGCATCCGCTTCGTCATCGAGCCGCATATCCGCTTCAAGGGAAAACCCGGCGAACAGGCGACCATGTTCTTCCGCGATCCCTCCGGCAACGCGCTCGAATTCAAGGCCTTCCAGGACGAGAGGCAAATCTTCGCGAAGTAGAAGCTCCGCTCCTACCGCTTCGCGTGCCGGCCCATGAACTCCCGCACACGCGGCGCGATTTCCGATTTCCATCGCGTCCCGTTGAAGACGCCGTAATGGCCGACGCCCGGCTGCTCCCAATGGCTCTTCATTGCATCGGGCAGCTTCGTGCAGAGCTTGTGCGCGGCCTTCGTCTGGCCGACGCCGGAAATATCGTCCTTCTCGCCCTCGACCGTCATCAGTGCGGTCCTGGTGATCGCTTCGGGCCGCACGGTTTTGCCGCGATGGGTGAACTCGCCCTTGGGCAGCGAGTGCTTCACGAAGACCTCGTCCACCGTCTGCAGGTAGAACTCCGACGTCATGTCCATGACCGAGAGATATTCGTCGTAGAACTCGCGATGCTTCTCCGCGCTGTCGCCGTCGCCGGCGACCATGTGGTCGAAATAGTCCCAGTGCGCGTCCATGTGCCGGTCGAAGTTCATCGCCATGAAGCCCGAAAGCTGCACGAAGCCCGGATAGACGCGGCGCATGAAGCCCGCATGCGGCCAGGGCACGGTGGTGATGACGTTGCGCTCGTACCATTCGGTGCCGCGTTCCGTCGCCAGCCGGTTCACTTCGGTCGGGTTTTCGCGCGTGTCGATCGGCCCGCCCATCAGCGTCATGCTGAGCGGCACGTAAGGATCGTCATTGTCGTGCATGACGGCGACGGCCGCGAAGACAGGCACCGAAGGCTGGCAGACGGCAAGCAGATGCACGTCGGGCCCAAGCTCGTGGCACATGTCGATCACGTAGTCGATGTAGTCGTCGAGGTCGAATGAGCCTTCCGTGAGCGGCACCTTCCGCGCGTCTTCCCAGTCGGTGATGTAGACCTCGTTATAGGGAAGCATGGCCTCCACCGTGCCGCGCAGCAGCGTCGCGTAATGTCCCGAAAGCGGTGCGACGATGAGAAGCTTCTGCTGCGGCACGACATCCTTCATCGCGGAAGGCTCGCGCTCGAAATGGATGATCCGGCAGAAGGGCCGTTCCCGGACGATCTTCTCGGTGACCGGCACCGGCTTGCCGTTCACTTCCGTCTCATGGAGTCCGAACTCGGGTTTGCCATAGCGTCGCGTCGTCGTCTCGAAAACGTCGATGGCCGCCGCCAGCGTCTTGTGCGCAACCGTCTCGGCGAAAGGATTGAGCGGATGGCGTAGCGCCCAGAGGCTCATTTCCGCGGCTGCCCTGAAAGGCGCCACGGCGGCATGGTTCAGTTCATAGAGATGATACAGCACGCTCTACCTCACTCAGCTCGTGGGTCTCGCCCCATCGCCGGGACCCGGTCCTCCCCCGCGCTCATGTTGCGGCGCAACATGGAATGTAAGCGCCGCCTGCCGCCTCTCCAAGGGATTTTTCCGGGAAGAGCTGGATATGGTTACGGAAAATTTCTGTCAGGCGCCGCCAAACCGTCACGAAGGGAAATCCCCTTCGTGACGTTTCAGTGACATTTCGGTGACAGCCGGCCGGAAAACGGGCGACTTATCCCTCACCGCCGCAGAGCCGGACCCGCTCCTCGCTTGGCCGCCGGGCCGCCGCGCGGTTCGCGCCCGAGATCATCGCCTTGAACGAAGCGGTGATGATGTTCGGGTCGATTCCGACGCCGAACAGGTCGCCCGGATGCTCCGGGTCCGCCACTTCCATGAAGGCGACGGCCTTCGCGTCCGTGCCGGAGCCGATCGAATGCTCCTCGTAATGACGAAGTTCGATGCCGAGTTTCAGCGCGCTCATCGCCGCGTCGATCGGGCCGTTGCCGAAGCCTTCGAGCTGCTCTTCCTTGCCGAAGCGACGTACACGGATTTTCACGCCCTGCTTGCCGCCCTCGTCGAACAGCGTATGCGAGACGTATTCGATGGGTTCCTTCCGGGAAATATATTCCTTCTCGAAAATCGCCCAGATATCGGCGGCGCGTACTTCCTTGCCGCTGTCATCCGTCACGCGCTGGACGGCCTGGCTGAATTCGACCTGCAATCTCCGCGGCAGGCGGAGGTCGTACTCCGTTTCGAGAAGATAGGAGACGCCACCCTTGCCGGACTGACTGTTCACGCGAATGATCGACTCGTAGCTGCGCCCCAGATCCTTCGGATCGAGCGGCAGGTAGGGCACCTGCCAGATGTCGCCTTCCTTGTAGGCCGCGAGCCCCTTTTTGATCGCATCCTGATGCGAGCCCGAAAAAGCCGTGAACACGAGGTCGCCGACATAAGGGTGGCGCGGATGGATCGGCAGCTGCGTGCAATATTCCGCCAAGCGCGCGATCTCGTTGATCTGCGAGAAATCGAGACCCGGATCGATGCCCTGGCTGTAGAGGTTGAGCGCCAGCGTGACGAGATCGACATTGCCCGTGCGCTCGCCATTGCCGAACAGGCAGCCTTCGACGCGATCGGCGCCTGCCATCACGGCAAGCTCCGCCGCCGCCACCGCCGTGCCCCGGTCGTTATGCGGGTGTACGGACAGAATGATGCCGTCGCGCCGTTCGAGATTGCGGTGCATCCATTCGATCTGGTCGGCATAAATGTTCGGCGTCGCCATTTCGACCGTCGCCGGCAGGTTGATGACGGTCTTGCGGCTTGGCCCCGCTTCCCAGATTTCGGTCACGGCATCGACGACTTCCTTCGCGAAGTCGAGTTCCGTTCCCGAAAAGACTTCCGGACTGTACTGGAACGTCCAGTTCGTCTCGGGCATCGCCGAGGCGATTTCCTTGATCTGGTGCGCGCTTTCCGTCGCGATCGCCTTCACGCCCTGCTTGCCTTGCTGGAACACGACTTCGCGGAAGTTCGGCGCCGTTGCGTTATAGACATGGACGATCGCGTTCTTGGCGCCGCGCAAACTCTCCATCGTGCGCGAGATGAGTTCGGGCCGCGCTTGCGTCAGCACCTCGATCTTCACGTCGTCGGGCGCATAGCCGCCTTCCACGAGCTTGCGGATGAAACCGAAGTCCGTGTCGGAAGCGGATGGGAAGCCCGCCTCGATTTCCTTGAAGCCGATCTTCACGAGCATTTCGAACA
>JACIYQ010000117.1 GCA_014359855.1 Parvibaculum sp. | reverse complement strand
TGCCGGAAGACATTGGCCTTGATGCGGCCCGTATTCTTGGGCATACACGGGGAGCCGGAGAGGTGGCCGAGTGGCTGAAGGCGGCGGTTTGCTAAACCGTTGTACAGTGTAAAGCTGTACCGTGGGTTCGAATCCCATCCTCTCCGCCAGTCCCCTTCAAGATGGAAGCCCGAGCCGATGCAACCTCCGCTGGCCTTGCCGCGGGAGGGCGGATAGCGTTTCACCATGGCCATACTCGATCTCCTCATATCGCTTCAGCTCGTCGGCATTGCCGCTTTCGCCGTGTCCGGCGCGCTGGTGGCGGGCGAGCGCCAGATGGACTGGTTCGGCGTCATGCTGCTCGGCATCATGGTCGCCGTGGGCGGCGGAACGCTGCGCGACGTATTGCTCGACGTGCCGGTCTTCTGGATTCTGGCGCCCTGGTATGTGCTGATGGCGGCGGGATGCGCGCTTGCGGCGATTCCGCTAGCACGATGGGCGCATCGCGTGCGCCGGCCGGTGGCCATCGCAGATGCGATCGGGCTCGCGGTGTTCGTCGCGCTCGGTACGCGGAAGGCGCTGGAGGTGGGGACCACCGGTTTGATCGCCGTGATCATGGGCGTTCTCACCGGGATTGCAGGCGGCATTCTGCGCGACGTGCTGGCGAACCGGACGCCGATCATTCTCAGGAAAGAGGTCTATGCGCTCGCGGCGCTGAGCGGTGCCTCCCTCTATGTGGTGGCGGACGGGCTCGGCGTGCCCGCCGGGATCAACCTCTGGACGTCGATCGCGGCGGTGCTCGTCATTCGATTGCTTGCCATCGTCTATAACTGGTCGATCCCGACGCTGAAGGTCGAGCCTGGCGATCAGGAATAGAAAGGGCGTTTGCGAGCCCGCGTCTTTCCGCTTGCCGACCTTGTTCCGCGGCGTCGCCGGGCTAAGTCATCCATATCGGGTTTAAACCAGATATGAGATGTCCTTGTCCGAGAATCTCATCGGCCAACTTTCCGATGCCATCGGCTGGGCGCCTGCTTGGAGCATCACGGCAACGATGCTCGTCGCTGCGGCGATCCTCGCTGTCGTCTTCCACGGCGGTGCCCTTGGAATCCTCACTGCAGTCTTCTCGCATCGCGCCATATATGTGCAGACACTGCTGCGCCGCACGCGCAGGCTGACGCGGGTAATAACAATCTTCGCTGCTGGCGCTCTCGTGCTTCAGGTGGCGCCGCTTGGCGAAGGGGCCCGCTCGCTCTGGAGTTCTGTCCTGGGAGCCGTGTTCTTTGCCATTGCCGGCTGGATAGCCATGTCCGCCGTTCATATCGCAAGCGACGTCTATCTTGCGCGTTTCCGTATCGACGTTGCGGACAACCTGCGGGCGCGCAAGCATGTGACCCAAATTCGAATTCTTCGTCGCGTGGCGGACACGACGATCATCCTGCTTTCGCTCGGCGCCGGCCTCATGACCTTCGAATCCGTCAGGCAATACGGGGTGAGCATCTTTGCGTCGGCGGGCGCGGCAGGACTGGTTCTCGGTTTTGCCGCGCGGCCGGTACTCGAGAATCTCATCGCGGGCATTCAGATCGCCGTGACGCAGCCGATCCGTATAGACGATGCTGTGGTCGTCGAGGGGGAGTGGGGCTGGATCGAAGAGATCACCGGAACCTATGTGGTCATCCGTATATGGGACTGGAGACGCCTCGTGGTGCCGCTCTCCTACTTCATACAGAACCCTTTCACGAACTGGACGAGAGAGAGCGCATCGATCATCGGGACGGTTTTCCTCCACGCCGATTATACGCTGCCTGTCGAGGAGCTTCGCGCATACTTCTCTGAACTCGTGAAGGAACAGCCGCTGTGGGATGGAAAGGTTGCTGTCATGCAGGTGACGGACGCCACAGAACGCACGATCGAAATTCGTGCGCTCGTCAGCGCACGAACGTCACCGGAAGCCTGGGATCTGCGTTGCAACGTAAGAGAGAAGCTGGTCGCGTGGATTCGCGAAAATCGTCCGGAGTCTCTGCCGCAGGTGCGGAGTTCTGCGATGGACGACTGGCGCACGTGTGCGAATGGTGCGATCGGCGATGTTGTCATGGAGAATGCAGACGACATGAATTGATTAGCGGTGCGATTGGAATTTCTCGTGTGATGGAAATGCCTGCAAAACAAAGACTTTTCGTGAAGTTTGCGCTGTGCGGTTGCTGCTCACGGCAGGCTTTGTTAGCTTGCACGCGCTGAGAGGGCGTTCACTGCGTTGCCTCAATACGAGTGTAACGCTGTCCCCAGCCGTGTCCCGCAGCTCTCGCTGCCTTGCCGTGCGATTTGCAGGCGCCATGGGATACGGCCCGCTTTCGTGCGTGTGCACGGCTTATCCGATGCGGGCTAACGAAACCGATCTCATAGGACGCTGGCCTGTGTCTGGCTGGCTCCGTTTGTGCTTTTGACGGCAGGGGACTCGCATCTGCGATTTGCCGCCGTTTTCCGAAGGACCGTCACCATGGAACAGCTCAGAAAGAAACAACAAGAATTCGGCGAAGACCCGCTTGCCGTGCGTGAAACCGACCACTACCAGCACGAGTATGTTGAATCCTTTGTCGAGAAATGGGACGACCTGATCGATTGGGAGAGCCGGGCGGAAAGCGAGGGGCAGTTCTTCATCGACATTCTCAAGGAACGGGGAAAACACAAGATACTCGATGTCGCGACGGGCACCGGTTTCAACTCGGTTCAGCTTCTGAAGGCCGGTTTCGATGTAACCAGTGTCGATGGCAGCGCCGAGATGCTTTCCAAGGCATTCGAAAATGCGCGCAATCACGGTTTCGTCATGCAGACGGTTCACGCCGACTGGCGCTGGTTGAACAAGGACGTTCACGGAAAATTCGACGCCATTATCTGTCTAGGAAATTCGTTTACTCACCTTTTTGAGGAAAAAGACCGGCGGCGTGCGCTCGCGGAGTTCTATGCCGCGTTGAAGCACGACGGCATTCTGATCCTGGATCAGCGCAACTACGACGCCATTCTCGATAGCGGATTCAGGTCGAAGCACAAATATTATTACTGCGGCGATCGGGTGACGGCCGAGCCGGAGCATATGGACGATTCACTAGCGCGCTTCCGTTACACATTTCCAGACGACAGCGTCTACCACCTGAATATGTTTCCGCTGCGGAAAGATTATACACGTCGCCTGATGCACGAGATCGGATTTCAGGAGGTCATCACCTACGGCGATTTCGAGGAAACCTACAAGGATGAAGAGGCCGACTTCTTCATTCACGTTGCGGAGAAGATCTATCATGACGAGTAAGTCGAACGCCGTTGCGCAAGCGGAATCCTATTACGACAGCCAAGACGCGGATTCGTTTTATTTCACGATCTGGGGCGGTGAGGACATCCATATCGGGATGTACAAGGACGATAACGAACCGATCGTTCCCGCCAGTCATCGAAACGACGAGACGCTCGCCTCAATGCTTGAAGGCGTGGACAAGAATGCAGTCGTACTCGATATCGGCGCAGGTTATGGCGGCGCGGCGCGGCATCTTGCCAGGACCTACGGGTGCAAGGTCATCTGCGTGAACATCAGCGAGACGCAGAACCGCCTCAACCGCGAGTTGAACAGGAAGGCCGGACTTGAGGACAGGATCGAGGTTCTCCATGGCGACTTCGAGGCCATTCCGGCGGACGACGACAGCATTGATGTCGTCTGGTCGCAGGATGCGATGCTGCATAGCGGCAACCGCCCGCGCGTTCTCGATGAAGTGAAACGTGTGCTGAAGCCCGGTGGACAGTTCATCTTCACCGATCCGATGCAGTCCGACGACTGCCCGGAGGGCGTGTTACAGCCGATCCTCGACCGCATTCACCTTGAAACGCTCGGAAGCTTCGGGTTTTACGACCGGGAACTCAAGGCGCGCGGCTTCGAGAAGCTCGATGTGCGCGAGATGACTCATCAACTTCGACGTCACTATTGGCGGGTGGGTGAGGAGCTCAAAGCCAATTACGACCGGTTGACCAAAGGTTCGAGCACGACTTACCTCGACAATATGATCAAGGGGCTTGGCCATTGGGTCGATGGCGCCGACAAGGGGTATCTCGCCTGGGGCGTAATGCATTACCGCTTGGCAAAGTGACTTTGGAGACATGGATTTCCGGTGCTGGAGATGTTTCCGGCGTTCAAGGATATCGCGATGACGTATTCGGCTGTCATGACAGGCAACTGGTGGACCACCCCGAGGGTGACCCCGTAACGTCGTTTATTTGAGATCGAACCGGACAAGGCCGCCCCTCTGGAGGCGGCCTTTTCGTTTGAGGGATATTTCATCGAGAGGCGCTTCCTGCAGGCGCGGCACAGCCAGCAACCATGGAGGAGACGAGATGAATGCCCGCGCAAGCAAACCCTCGAAAGAGTTCGAGCTCGGCGGCATCGTGCCCTGGGGGCGGCGGCTCAGTGAGTATCAGGCGTTCTTTGCGCTCGATGAACTCGCGTCCGGGTCGCCCATACTCGACGCCGGTGGTGGACCGTCGTCCTTCGCGGCCGAGGCTTGCAAGGCGGGTGCGCGTGTCGTCGCCGCCGATCCAATCTATGCGCTTCGCGGCGATGATATTCACCATCGTTTCGAAGAGACGGCGGACGCCATGCGCACAGGGATGCGGCGGGCCTCCTACCGCTTCAACTGGAGCCATTACGGATCGGAAGAAGCTATCCACAAGCTCAGACGGGAAGCGCTCGAACTCTTTCTCGAAGACTTCGAAGATGGAAAAGCAGAGGGGCGTTACGTACCGGCTTCCTTGCCGTCGCTTCCCTTTGAGAATGGTTCCTTCCGCCTCGCGTTCGTCTCCCACTTACTGTTTCTCTATGGTGACGATCTCGATTTCGGCTTCCATCTCGCATCGATCCGCGAGCTTCTGCGCGTTGCCTCGGAGGTGCGGGTTTTCCCACTCGTCAACCTCGACGGGCTGCCGTCCAGTCACCTGCCAGGGATTGTTCAAGCCTTGAGGGCGGAAGGTGCTGCTGCCGAACTCATCGACGTGCCTTTCGAATTCCAGAAGGGCGCGACAAGGATGCTTCGCGTCCGGCGCGACTAGAGGTTTTCCGCAGCAAGGAAACCGTCGATGGCGGCAAGGACTTCCGGTTCATCGAGAAAAGGAGCGTGGCCGCGATCTGTTGCAACGACGGAATGCATCGCGGGATTGGCCTCTTTCATTCGCTCCATGATGCTGGCCGTCAGAATGTCGGAGTTTTCTCCGCGGATTGCGAGAAGCGGCATCTGGGAGAGAGATTTGAACTGCGGCCAAAGCGTCGGGATTTCGCCTTTGGCGGCTTCCATGCCCTTGCGCATCGCTGTGCCGATTTTTGCGTCGTAGTCCATTTTCGGCAGGCCGTTCTCTTCCGCAAAGGTGCGGTGAGCGAAGTTGCGCCAATCCTCGGCTGAAAGGTTCGGAAATTCGCGTTCATTCATCATGCGTAATTTCACGGCCGCTTCGTCCCATGTGGCGGGTGGCTCCATCACGCCCACATAACCCGCGATGCGGGCAATACCCTTCGCCTCAACTTCAGGCCCTATGTCATTCAGAATTGCGGCTTTGATGACGTTCGGCCGGAATGCCGCCAGCGCCATGATGATGAGGCCGCCGCGCGATGTGCCCACAAAGACGGCCTGCCCGATGCCTGCGGCGCCCATGAGGTCCAGTGTGTCCATCATCTCATGTGCCGGTGTGTAGTCCGTCCAGTTGTCGCAATAGCCGGAGCGGCCGCGTCCACGCAGGTCGGGACAAATGACCCGGCGCTGCGCCGACAGATGCTCCGCGAGTGGCTCGAAGTCCTTCGAATTTCGCGTCAGGCCGGGAAGGCAGATAACCGGCGTGCCCGGGGCCGTGCGCTCACCATAGTCGCGCGCAAAGAGCTTCAGCCCGTCCTGGCTCGTGTAGAAGAGTTCGCGATAGGGGAACGACATGGGGCGATGCTCCGCAAATGTGGGCGGAGATCATGGTAGAGGGAGGCCGCTCCGGCAAGTCCCGATTCGGGTCAACGATCTCCGGCCTCGACCACGGGCGTCATGGCGCCGGCTGCCGGTACGGTCATCGGTATGGGTGCATTGGAGGCGGGCGTCACAACGGACGAAGCCGCCGACGGAGGGGCGAGCGGCACGTTGGTAGGACGGGCCGCGGGCGGCGGTGTCGTGATCGGTGTTGAACCGGAATAGCGGCTCAGGTCTGCTTCTATGCGCACGGGTTCGGGCTGTCCGTTCAACCGGCCGCGATAGATTTCCATATTTTCCATCACGCGCTGTACGTAGTTTCGTGTTTCGGAGAAGGGAATGTTCTCGATCCAGTCGATGGGGTCGACGGCCGTGGAGCGCGGATCGCCGTATTCCTGTACCCATTGGCGCACCCGCGATGCACCGGCGTTGTAGGCGGCGATGCTCATGATGTAGGAGCCGGAGAATTCGTTCTGCACGAGGTCGCCGAGATGGGCGGAACCGAGCGTTGCATTGTAGACGGGGTCCGTGAGTTTCGCGGGCGAATAGGGTAGCCCCACCTGGCCGGCCACCATCCTCGCGGTACGCGGCATGAGCTGCATGAGGCCGCGCGCACCTGCAGGACTCAACGCTTGCGGGTCGAATTCACTCTCCTGTCTCGACAGGCCGTAGACGAGGGCGGTTTCCACCGGCGGGCCGCGATGTGTCCATTTGGGCATGGCCTCGGTCGGGTACGCATAGTCCGCGAGCACGATGTTGCGGAGCGACGCCGCCTTGGCGATGCGAAGCGAGAGTTTGCGGTCGCCGAAGGAGAGGGCAAGGTCCGAGAGAGCAGCGATTTCCGCGGGATCCTCAAATATGTCCGCGAGATGCAGCATGAAGGTCCAGCGCGTATTCTCCCGGTCAAGGTCTTGCAGAATGCGCGCGGCGTGAACGAGTTCGCGGCTGTCGAAGCGCTGCTTGACGTCCTTGGTGCGCGCAGGATTTTCCGGGAGACGCAGCTTGCCGTCGCCGCCGTTCGCAGCAAGGACGGCGGTTGCAAGCTGGCCGTAAAACGTCGTCGGATAGGCGGCGGCCTGGCGGTAGTAGGAAGCTGCCTTTTCCTTGTCACCCGATGCCGCTGCGGCTCGGCCCGACCAGTATTCCGCGCGCGATTTGCTGATCGGCGTCGAGACGCCGTCACTCAGCTTGCGGAAATGAGTGAGTGCTGCGTCCGGATTGTTCAAATATTGAAGAGCGATCCAGCCGGCGAGGAATTCCGCTTCTGCAAAGTCCGCGCCTTCTTTCAAGCCATTGCCCGCAGCGATCTTGTAGGCATCCTCATAGAGGCCCTGCGACATCGCCTTGCGGGTCAGAATCTTGCGCTCGATCCACCAGCTGTCCGGCCGCACCATCTTATGCGGTTCGGTGGGCGCGGTGAGAAGAAGGGGAAGCGCCCCGTGCTCGTTGCCGCGCCGGCGCTCGTATCGAACCTGATCGTAGAGAAGACCGGGATCGGCGCGCAGCGGGGCGGGCACCCGGGAGAGAGCCGCTGACGCCTTGCTCGATCCTGCGATGAACTGGAGGCGTGCGTCGGCGAGGGCCCGTTCTGCCTGGCCGACCAGCGCCGCCGTGGTGCGGGCGTCGCTTGTGCGCTGTTCCCAAAGCAGACGGGCAAGGCGCGCTTGCTGTGCCTCCGTTGTAAGGAAGCGTCCGTAGGCGGCGAGGATTTCCTTTTGCCGGGAGGCGCCGAAGTCGTTTTCGATCCAGGCGCGGCGAATCCATTGCCCGCCCTCATCCGCGCGCCCTATGTCGATCAGTGTCTTGCCGAGCCGGATGCGGCCCTCACCGGTTTGCGGCGGGTGGTCGGTGAACCATGCAATGAGGTCGTCGTTCGACATGGGGTAAGAGAGGAGCGCGCGCTCGGCCCGGGCCTCCAGAATGAACTTGCGCGGCCAATCCGGGTTTTCCTCCATGAAGGCGACGATTTCCGCGAAGGTCGCGGTGCTGTCGTCGGAGAGAAGGCGAGTCCAGATGATGAGTTTGGCGGCGGTCCGGTCCTTGAGTTGCGTGCGGAAACGGCTGGCGGCGGTCCAGTTTCCCCGGTCGATTTCATCGAAAGCGGCTCGCGCCGCCATCATGTCGGCGGCGTTGAGCCTCGAAAATGAACCGGGAGATGCAGTAGCCGCCTTGGGAACGGCCAGTGGCGCGGCGCTCGCCGTCTGGACCTCGCTGCCGCCGGGGCGGGGAAGCGGCAAGATGGAGGCCTGCGCTGCGGCGGCACAGGTAGACAGGATCGCGGCCGCCGTGGCAGCCGCGAACCGCTGAAGGTTCAATCTGTTACTAGCCCGCAAGGCGCAAACCCGACACAAAGTTCCCGAACCGCTCTCAGGCCTGCCCGGCGGGCTGCCTTGGGTCCGTCAATCGCGCTCCATATCCGGCGCAAGTTCATTCTGCGCATCAGATATTCCACCATTCAGACTACTCATGTGCTAACACGCGCCGCAATAGGTCATATGCTAGGGAACCTGCGGTTTTCTTGCCGGTTCAGCCGCTTATGGTTATCTTGCGCGCCTTCGGGAATACCCCCTCCCTCGCAAACCGGGGCAACGGAGCCTAAAGCCATGTTCAAGGGATCGTTCGTCGCACTCATTACGCCGTTCAGGGACGGCAAGGTGGATGAGGCTGCGTTCGTCAAACTGGTGGAATGGCAGATCGAGCAGGGCACGCATGGCCTC
>JACIYQ010000116.1 GCA_014359855.1 Parvibaculum sp. | reverse complement strand
ATTCTCCGCGACGGCATGTTCCACAAGATGCCCGACGAAGACTGGGACGCCGTCCTCGAAGTGCATCTGAAGGGCAGCTACAACATCACCCGCGCGGCCATCAATCACTTCCGCGAGCAGCAGGAGGGCAGCTTCGTCCTCTTCACCTCAACCTCCGGCCTCATCGGTAATATCGGTCAGGCGAACTACGCCGCCGCAAAGATGGGCATTGCCGGTCTGTCGCGCATCATCGCCATGGAAGGCGCGTCCAAGAACGTCCGCTCCAACATCATCGCGCCCTTCGCCTGGACGCGCATGATCGCGACCATCCCGGTGAAGGACGAGGCGTCGGCGCAGCGCGTGGAGCGCATGAAGAATGCGATGCGCGCCGAGCAGGTCGCGAACTTCTCGGTCGCACTGGCCTCGCCCGAGTGCAAGACGAGCGGCCAGATCTTCTCCGTGCGCGGCAACGAGATCGTGCTCTTCTCGCAGCCCCGCCCCGTGAAGTCCGTGGCGCGGATCGACGGCTGGACGCCGGAAACGATCCTCTCCCATGCGCTCCCCGCGATGGAAGGCGGCTACACCGACCTCGGCGCCACCTCCTCGGTGTTTACGTGGGAACCGGTCTAGGTTTTACGAGATACCGAAATGAAAAGGCGGGCCTCGTGCCCCAGCCGTTCGGGTAACTGGTGGCTACATAGCGAACAATGCGGCTACATTTAGCGACCAGTCTTACCCACTTACACTGATGGTGGCGCGAGGCCCTAGGGTCCGGACCCTAGAACTCGATCTCGTATTCGAGAATGGCCTTGAGCGTTCCGTCCGCCGTGGCGCTCGTGGCGCCGAAGAGATAGCCGACATCGTAGGAGAGCTCGCCGATCTTGCCGTGAGCGACCGGGCCGATCATGTGCTCCTGCCGGTTGGGCGAATTGAAATTGTCGACGGGACCGAGATTGCCGAAAGCCTCGATGCCGGGCTCGAAATGCGGATGGAAGTGCCAGCGCTCCCGCAGGCGATAGGTGAAGCCGACGCCGCTCGCCCGGTTCGGACCGACCTGACGCTCGAAAATGAGGTTTGCGGTCGCGGTCGTATTGCCGATCTGCTTGGCGACGAGCGGGCCGAACTTCAGCTCATCCGCATCGACCCCGCGATGATCGGCAAGCTCGTACTCGACGAGAAGCCCGAGCGCGGCGAAATGTTCGCCCTCCTTCGCAAGCTCGAAACGGCTTTCGAACTCGGTCGCCTTGAAGTTCGTCGAGCCGCCCGGATCGCGCTTCCATGCACCATAGACCTCGACGGCCCACCAGTCGGTGATGCCGTAGCCAAGGCCAACCTAGTGGACCTGCTCATTGTCCTTCGTGCTGTCGCTGTCGAAGGTGCGGTAGCCCCTGATACTCGATCTCGGTCTCGCCCTGCTCGACCTCGGGCGAGTAGACCTTGATCGCCGCCGCCTGCGCCGCAGCGGGCAGCAAAGCCGCCGCGAGAACCAGACCCGCCGTGCGACAAGTTGCAGGAAAATATTGCATTTTCTCGTCCCTCTGTAACACCAGAGCGTCACATTTGAAGCACAGCGGCGCGCGACGTCAATGGAGAGCTGCCTCGCGCGGGACGGCGCCCGCGATCCGCGCGGCCTCGGTGAATCCGATGCGTGGAGAGGAGAGTACCGGCACGGCGAGCTCGCCTGCGAGGCGCGCGGCAGGCGCCATCGACGCCTGCGCCAGCACCAGAAGATCGACCTCGCGTGCCACTTCACCGAGACGCGCGGCGATGCCGGCGCGATAATCGTCGAGGCGGCCTTCGCGGAAGGCGCGCCAGACATCGTCGAAGAGAAATTCGCGCACCCCGACATCGCGGCCCGCGCGCGCGGCCGAGCTTTCGAGAAGTGCCCGCGTCGGCGCGAGCGTGGGCGCAAGCGCCGCGCAGATGCCGATGCGGCGTGCCTGCCGCACCGCACGGTCCGCCATCGGCCGGTCGATGCGCATGACCGGGATTTCCGCCTCACCCGCCGCCTTCTCGGCTTCCGCGCCCAGCGTCGAACAGGTGCACACGACGACGCGCGCACCGCCCTGGCCAAGCGCGAGCAAGGCTTCCTGCGTGCGCAGCGACACCGCCACCGTGATGCCGCCGGCCTTTTCGGTGGCGGCAAGAAGGTCCTCGCGCACGACATGCGTGAGCCGGAGGCCCGGCGCGATCTCGTCGCGAAGACGCTCGAAGGTTTCGATATGGAGCGCCGCCGTGTGCAGGAAGGCGATGGCGGCGCCGTGTTGTGCAAGCGATGGAGGCATGAGACCTCTCCCAAAAGAAAAGGCCCCCCGCGCGATCCGCGCGGGGGGCCCATATTGTTAAGGGGCTGTTCGCGAGATCGCGTCAGTTCTTGTCCTTGTCTACGAGTTTGTTCGCCGCAATCCACGGCATCATCTCGCGAAGACGGGCGCCTACCTCCTCAATGGGGTGAGCGGCGGCATGGGCGCGCGTCGCCTTGAAGCTCGTCTGGTTGACCTTGTTCTCGAGCATCCAGTCGCGCGTGAACTTGCCGGACTGAATGTCGTTCAACACGCGCTTCATCTCGGCCTTGGTTTCCGCCGTGATGATGCGCGGGCCGGTGACGTATTCGCCATACTCGGCCGTGTTCGAGATCGAGTAGTTCATGTTGGCGATGCCGCCTTCATAGATGAGGTCGACGATGAGCTTCACTTCGTGCAGACATTCGAAGTAAGCCATCTCC
>JACIYQ010000115.1 GCA_014359855.1 Parvibaculum sp. | reverse complement strand
CGAGCGCCCCTCGCCACGTCGGCACGGCCGTGACCAGGCGAGGGGAGTCCAGCACCCTGCCCACCGCGCGCACCACGTCGCCGGACTGGAGGAGGGATCCGGAGAACGACAGCGCCGCCTGGGGGTCGGTCAGTTTGTCGTGGATCATCGGCGTGCTGGCACATGTACGACACGGTCAAGGGTTCCGACTGGCTCGGCGACCAGGACGCCATCGAATATCTCTGCCGCCAGGCGCCGGAAGCCGTCTACGAGCTCGAGCATTTCGGCGTGCCCTTCTCGCGCACCGAGGACGGACGCATCTACCAGCGGCCCTTCGGCGGCATGACCACGAATTTCGGCGAGGGCATCGCGCAGCGCACCTGCGCGGCGGCCGACCGCACCGGCCATGCGATGCTGCACACGCTCTACGGCCAGTCGGTCCGCCACAATGCCGAGTTCTACATCGAATATTTCGCCATCGACCTCATCATGGATGCCGAGGGCCAGTGCCGCGGCGTCGTCGCGCTCGACATGGCGACCGGCGAGGTTCATCGCTTCCGCGCCTCGCTCGTCATTCTGGCGACGGGCGGCTATGGCCGCGCCTTCTTCTCGGCGACCTCGGCGCATACCTGCACGGGCGACGGCAATGCCATGGTGCTGCGCGCAGGCCTGCCGCTGCAGGACATGGAGTTCGTCCAGTTCCACCCGACGGGCATTTACGGCGCGGGCTGCCTCATCACCGAGGGCTCGCGCGGCGAAGGCGGCTATCTCACCAATTCCGAGGGCGAGCGCTTCATGGAGCGTTATGCGCCGTCCGCGAAAGACCTTGCCTCGCGCGACGTCGTCTCGCGCTCGATGACGGTCGAAATCCGCGAGGGCCGCGGCGTCGGTCCGGACAAGGATCACATCTTCCTTCACCTCGATCACCTCGATCCCGCGATCCTTGCCGAGCGCCTGCCGGGCATCTCGGAATCGGCGCGCATCTTCGCCGGCGTCGACGTCACGAAGGAGCCGATCCCGGTGCTCCCCACCGTCCACTACAACATGGGCGGCATCCCGACGAACTTCCACGGCGAGGTTCTGACGCTCAAGAACGGCAATCCGGACACGGTTGTGCCGGGCCTGATGGCGGTGGGCGAGGCGGCCTGCGTCTCCGTTCACGGCGCCAACCGTCTCGGCTCCAACTCGCTCATTGACCTCGTGGTCTTCGGCCGCGCGGCGGGGCTTCGCGCCGCTGAGCTCGTCACTCCCAATCAGCGTCAGCCGGAATTCGCGAAGGGCGCGGGCGACAATGCCGTTGCCCGCCTCGACAAGTTCCGCAACGCCAGGGGCTCGACGCCGACCGCCGAACTCCGCCTCACCATGCAGCGCGCCATGCAGGAAGATGTCGCCGTGTTCCGCACCCGCGAGACGCTGCAGTCGGGCGTGAAGCGCGTGGCGGATGTTCATGACGCGATGCCCGACCTCAAGGTCTCCGACCGCTCGCTCATCTGGAATTCCGATCTCATCGAGACGCTCGAATTCGACAATCTCATCGTTCAGGCGATTGCGACCGTCAATGGCGCGGTCAACCGCGAGGAAAGCCGCGGCGCCCATGCGCGTGAGGATTTCCCGAACCGCGACGACGAGAACTGGATGAAGCACACGCTGTGCTGGGTGGACGATCAGAGCGGCAAGCCCTCGCTCGATTACCGCCCGGTCCACGCCTGGACGCTTTCCGACGACATCGAATACATCAAGCCAAAGGCGCGCGTTTACTGAGTAACCCTATCCGTCATGACCCGCCCATATCGAGTTTTAAGGAGGGCGGGTCATCCACGTCTTTGATGTGGAAACGGAAGCAAGACGTGGATGGCCCGGACGAGCCGGGCCATGACGTGAAGAGAAACGGAACGAGATGCGACGATCGGCGTGAAGTCCGATCCGGTTGCGGGAATAGCAAAATGGTCCAGTTCACACTGCCGAAGAATTCCAAGATCACCGAGGGCGAGACCTTCAAGGCCGCGCCCGGCGCGAAGAACGTCAAGCGTTTCCGCGTCTATCGCTGGTCGCCGGACGACACGGCGAACCCGCGCATCGACACCTATGAAGTCGATCTCGACAAATGCGGCCCGATGGTTCTCGACGCGCTCATCAAGATCAAGAACGAGGTCGACCAGACGCTCACCTTCCGCCGCTCCTGCCGCGAGGGCATCTGCGGGTCCTGCGCCATGAATATCGACGGCCAGAACACGCTCGCCTGCACCAAGGGCATCGACGAGGTGAAGGGCGACGTCAAGATCTATCCGCTGCCGCACATGCCGGTGATCAAGGACCTCGTGCCCGACCTCACCAATTTCTACGCGCAGCACGCCTTCATCGAACCCTGGCTGCAGACGAAGTCGCCGACGCCGGAAAAGGAATGGCGTCAGAGCCACGAGGACCGCGAGAA